>CAYNHL010000103.1:0-13371 GCA_964397015.1 uncultured Desulfobacterales bacterium
GCTGGTTCCGGTCAGTGGCCTTTTATAGGCGCTGACCAGGGCCCGGGCTACCGGGTGGGCGGGGATGCGGATACCGATTTTACCGGTGCCTGAGGTGATCAGTGGAGATACGCATTCCGCTGCATTGAAGACCAGTGTCAGGTTGCCCGGCCAGAAGGCATCCATGAGCACCCGGGCTGTTTTGGGTATCCGGGTTACAAGGGATTCAAGGAAGGATATATCGGGAATCAGAACCAGAAGAGGGTTGTCTTTCGCCCTGGCCTTGGTTTTGAAAACTTTTTCTATGGCGACAGGATTTGCTGCATCCACGGCAATGCCATAGAGGCATGAAGCCGGAAAAATCACCATTTTGCCCTGCACGATGATTTTTCCGGCCTTTTGAATAATCTCGGGCTGCGGATCTCGCGGGTCAACAGGAAGAATAAGCGGCATTTTCAGGCCAGTGCTGCAGCTTTTTTGATCACCTTGTCCGCCATCTGCGTTTTAAAGGCTTCCAGTTTCTGCGCCATGTCAGGGTCTGAGATGCCCAGGATCTGTGCTGCCAGAATCCCGGCATTGGTGGCCCCCGGTTTTCCGATGGCCATGGTCGATACCGGAATGCCCGGCGGCATCTGCACTGTGGCCAGCAATGAGTCCATGCCCTGAAGTGCCGATGAATCAATGGGAACCCCAATGACCGGAAGGGTGGTATGGGCTGCGAGCACTCCGGCAAGGTGTGCGGCATGACCGGCTCCGGCTATCAGGATGCTGACGCCTTTTTTTGCGGCTTCCCTGGCAAGTTTTGCGGCCTGGTCCGGGGTCCGGTGAGCCGAGGCCACCGTGATATAATGGGGAATGCCGAATTTTTTCAGCATTCCGATGCAGGCTTCCATGACCCCGAAGTCCGAGTCGCTTCCCATGATGATGGCGACCCTTGGCGGAACGCTCAGCCGCCTCATGGCCTTGGCGCCGATGTCGCTGCGATGAAAATGGTTGGCAAACGAAATGTGGGAACAGGCTTCATATGCCTTTTCAATGGCCTGTTTCACTGTTTCCCCAAGGGCGGTGACCCCTAGCACACGCCCTCCTGAAGAGACAACATCATTGTCTTTCATGGCGGTTCCGGCGTGGAACACCATGACATCATTTTCTTTGTCTGCTTCTTCAAGCCCGGTGATTACCTGGCCGGATTCATAGGTTCCCGGATACCCGCCCGAGGAGATCACCACGCACATGGCTGCCCTTGGATCGATTTTTGTGGAGTGCAGGTGGAGGGTTCCGTCGCAGCAGGCCTCCATCAATGGTACCAGGTCGTTTTCAAGGCGCATGAGGATGGGCTGGGTTTCCGGGTCTCCCATCCTTACATTGAATTCAAGCACCTTGATCTGGTCCTCGTGGATCATTAGCCCTGCATATAAAACCCCTTTGTAGGGAGTTCCTTCTTTGGCCATACCCTGAACCGCGGGGATCATGACCTGTTCCATGGCTCGTTTTTTAAGGCTGTAGTCCATTACCGGTGCCGGGGAGTAGGCTCCCATGCCCCCGGTGTTGGGGCCTTCGTCATTGTCGAAAATCCTCTTGTGATCCTGGGATTCGGGCAGCGGCAGCACGGTATGTCCGTCTGTCAGTGCTATGAAGGATGCTTCCTCGCCCTTGAGGCATTCTTCTACAACAACTATATTTCCGGCATCCCCAAAAACATGGTTCGTGAGCATGTCATCTATGGCACGGCCGGCTTCATCCAGGGTATCGCACAGTATGACTCCTTTGCCGGCGGCAAGGCCGTCGGCCTTTACCACAAGGGGCGCTCCAAGATGGCGGGCATATGCCTTTGCTTTTTCAGGGTCTGTAAATGGTTTCCCCATGGCGCAGGGGATGTTGTATTTCTGCATGTGGCGTTTTGAAAATGTCTTGCTGCCCTCAAGCATGGCTGCGGCACGGCACGGGCCGAATATCCTGAGACCGTTTTCCTCGAACATATCGACGATTCCGCTGACCAGGGGAGCTTCCGGTCCCACCACGGTCAAATCTATCTCATGGCTGCGGGCGAACTTGGCAAGACCGCCGATGTCGTCACTGTCAATGGGGACAGACTCGGCCAGTTGCCGGGTTCCGGCATTTCCGGGCGCGCAATAGAGTTTGTCTACCATGTTGCTCTGTGAAATTTTCCATACAAGGGCATGCTCTCGGCCGCCGCTGCCGATAACCAGGATGTTCATGTCTTTCTCCTCATTGTTTTTTTGTCAAGTTGTGATTTTTCCATTGCCAGCTCGATCAATCTGTCCAGGAGGCTGGAAAAGGAATATCCGGCCGCTGCAGCCGACTGGGGATAGAGGCTGGTCGCGGTCATGCCGGGGATGGTGTTGGTTTCCAATACAAAAAGGTCGTTACCGGAAAGTATCATGTCTGTCCTGCTGTATCCTTCCAGGAACAGGGCTTTGTGTGCATCACATGCCAGCTGCTGCACCCGGCGGGTCAGGGCTTTGTCAATCCTTGCCGGACAGATTTCTTCAGTCGCACCGGGTACATACTTGGCCTGGTAATCAAAATATTCATACTCCGTTCCCGGTATGATTTCAATGACGGGCAGGGGCTCGAGGGAATCGTTTCCCAGGACTCCGCAGGTCAACTCCACGCCTTTGATATATTGTTCCATGAGCAGTACCCCGTCATGTGAAAAGGCCTGGTCTATGGCAGGCTGCATCTGCTCGGGCTGTCTGATGATGCCCATGCCGACACTGGAGCCTGCACTGACCGGCTTGACGACCATGGGAAGCCCTATGGTGTCGATGCAAAGAGGTATGTCAATGATGTCGCTGCTATTGAAGGCCATAAAATCAGGAGTAGGGATACCCTGCTGCCTGTAAAGGCGTTTGGACAGCAGTTTGTTCATGGCAACGGCACTGCCGAGTACTCCTGCTCCCTGGTAGGGGATATTAAGGAGATCCAGCAGTCCCTGGACAGTTCCGTCCTCACCATAGGGTCCGTGGAGAACAATCAATGCAGCATCGATTTGCGGGGCATCGAGGACCAGCTTTTCAAGATCTGTCGCAGTGTCATACCGGGTGATCATGTAGCGGTTTTTATCCAGGGCTTTGAAGACTTCATTGCCGCTGTTGATGGATACATCCCGTTCAGAAGAAATTCCGCCTGATAACAGCGCAAGCCTGATTTTTTTCATGGTGTCTTCCTCTTGTCATCCCTGAAGGATGTTTTGTTTGGCGGTTTCAAAATCATCTTTTGTGATCAGGTTTTTTTGATACAGATCTGTCAATTCAATGATTTGTGATTCCTTGTCGCTGTAGCTGATGCCGTCAGGGTAACCACTGCTTTCATGGTCCGCCGGCAACTGTTTTACAGCAGTATCCTGCTGCTTTCCTCCAAGGTTTACAGATACAACACCACCGAGCAGTTTGACCTCTACCTGCCGGTCCCTGAATTCAGGCAGGTCAAAAAAATTTCTGGTTCGGGCAGAATCCGATTTGAGCTTTTTGTAAATTATCCAGCCAATCCCTGCCAGCAGCAGCATTATTCCGCCTATGATCCAGGGAAGAAACTGGTAGATGCCTTTGAAAAGGAGTATACCGGCGCCAATGCAGACCAGCAGGACCACGTGCAGCAGCAGGATGAAAAAAAGTGTGAAGACGTTTTTGAACACGTCGTCCTTTTTGAAATCGGATAAATTCATTTGATTTTTTGAATCAGTTGTTCCCTGTATAGTTCCGACATTACTGATCTGCCGGGATCGGAGCCTCTTGCTGTTTCAAGCCGGGTCAAAAGGTAGTTGAGTTTCTTGTGCAGGTGTTTTCTTTCTTCTGAATCAGGTTCAAGTGATCCGATCAGGTCCTGGCAGCCGGCTATCTTTTTTTTCAATTCGACCTCCGGAGGCAGAAATCCGCTGTTTTTGAGTATTTTGTATGCCAGTCGGTAGGGCTCCGGAACATTCATGTCATCAAATTTAAGCGGCTTGTGGGCCCCCGGCAGGTCATCGAAGGCCCCTTCCTTCTGGGCCTGCCTGATCCGCTCTTCCACTATGGCTTCAAATCCGGGTATCATGGGCTTTCCATACTTTTGTTCACGCCGGAGGCCTGGTTGTTCGAGGCCCTGTTCATAATCCTTGATCTCCCAAGGTTGAGTTAACAATATTATTAAAAGACCACCTGATTTGCAAGGAGAATCCACAGTGCTTGAGGATATTTTCTTGACACTGAAAAGGCAATGCTGTATCAAATATCATTTCAGCGGATTGCATTTCCAAGGCCGAATCCGTGTGGAAATAAATCCCGGCTTTTATTAACCCCATTGTATTGATCAGGACATGAGCAAGAATCGACATATCAGGCAGGTAAGGAACATCGGCATCATGGCCCATATCGATGCCGGAAAGACAACCGTAACCGAACGTATTCTTTTTTATACCGGTAAATCCCACAAAATAGGGGAGGTCCATGACGGTGAAGCGGTCATGGACTGGATGCAGGATGAGCAGGACCGGGGCATCACAATTACCTCGGCCGTCACGACCTGCCAGTGGAAGGAATCGGCTATCCAGATCATCGATACCCCGGGACATGTGGATTTCACCGTCGAGGTCGAGCGGGCGCTGCGTGTACTTGACGGTGCCATAGGGGTGTTCTGTGCCGTCGGAGGGGTGGAGCCGCAATCGGAAACAGTATGGCGCCAGGCGGATAAATATTCAGTTCCACGGATGGCGTTCATCAATAAAATGGACCGGATAGGGGCCGATTTCCATGGTGCAGTGCTGTCCATGAAGGAAAAACTGAATACCAGTCCATTGATTGTCCAGATTCCCGTAGGATCGGAAGAAAGGTTTGCCGGTGTCATTGATCTGATTTCCATGAAGCAGATCATATGGAATGATGAAAGTCTGGGCGCTGAATACCATATGGTGGATATTGATCCTGAATACCTCGGCCAGGCCCAGTCATATCGCGAGACCCTGCTTGAAAGCGTGTCCGAGACCGATGACAGCATAATGGAAAAGTACCTGGCCGAAGAAAATATTCTGGAATCAGAGCTCAAGGCGGCCATCCGAAAAGCCACCATTGACCGCAAACTGGTCCCGGTCCTGTGTGGCAGCGCTCTCAAGAACAAGGGTATTCAACCGCTGCTTGACGCCATCAGCGCTTTTATGCCCAGCCCTCTGGATGTTCCGCCGGTCAGGGGAGTTCATCCTGAAACTCTTGATATTATTGATTGTCCGGCCAGAAAGGACGGACCGCTGGCCGCGCTTATCTTCAAGGTTTCCATTATCGAGGGTCGAAGGCTTTCATTCGTCCGGGTTTACAGCGGCCGGCTTTTAGCCGGAAAAGAGGTGTACAATTCATCTTTGAAGGTAAAGGAAAAACTTTCCCGTATTTTAAGAATGCATGCCAATAAAAGAGAGAGGCTCGACCAGGCAGGGGCAGGTGATATCATAGGTGTGGTAGGTCTTAAAACATCATCCACCGGAGACACCCTTTGTGATGCCCAGCATCCTGTGCTGCTGGAAAAAATGGAATACGAGCAGCCGGTCATTTCCATTGCGGTTGAACCCAAGACCCACGCAGACCAGGAAAAGCTCGACGATGTGCTGGAAAAGTTCACCAGCGAGGATCCCACTCTAAAGGTCAGCAAGGATGAAGAGACCGGACAGACAATTTTGTCAGGAATGGGAGAGCTTCATCTCGAGATCATTATCTCCAGGATGCTCAAGGAGTTCAAAACAAATGTCAACATCGGCAACCCCCAGGTTGTCTACAGGGAGGTGGTCAACGCACCTGCTGTCGGCAGTGCCGTGTTTGAGAGGGAAATTTCGGGAAAAACTCATTTTGCAGGTCTCAGGCTTCGCCTTTCCCCCCTGGAGAGGGGTGCGGGTTTTGAATTCGACTTCAGGCCGGAACAGGAGGCATTTCCTGAAAATTTCATGGCCGCGGTGCAAACAGGTGTGAAAGAAACCCTGGAAAGCGGTTATTTAAAAGGATACCCTTTTCAGGATGTCAAAGCGGTCATCGAGCATGTGGACATGGATGAGAGAAGCTCAGAGCTTGCCTTTTCAGTGTGCGCTGCCATGGCATGCAAAAATGCACTCCAGGAAGCTTCCCTGAGCCTGCTCGAACCCATCATGGAAGTGGAGTTGTTCGTGCCCGAAGCATTCATGGGCGATGCAATCGCCGATCTGAACTCCCGGGGGGGAAAAGTGGAGTCCATTTCCGCAAGGGCGGGGATCCAGGTAATCAAGGCCGTAGTACCATTGTCCAAAATGTTCGGTTATTCCACAGCCCTTCGGTCCGCCACCCAGGGAAGGGGCACTTTTTCCATGAAATTCAGGGCTTTTGACAAGGTGTGATCGCTTAAGATCCCAGTGAATCCTTTTCAGGGCGGGGGCGGTTCAAAACGTCCAGGGCTTTTTCGGCTTTTTCAATCATGTCTTTGTCCGCCAGGGTTTCCAGGGCCTTTTTATAATGGATGATCGAGTTTTTGTCGTTGTTTGTTTCCTGGTAATAGGCCCCAAGATAATAATGGGATTCTCCGGTATGACCACGCCGGGCATTAATATCGGCAAGGTGATATAAAGATCTTGGAAAAGCTTTGAGGGCATGCTTCCTGACTTTCTGGAATCCGGTTTCAGCCCTGTGGATATCGCCGGTTTCCAGGCGGGCGGATGCCAGGTGGAACGTAGCGGAGATGCCAAGCACCGGGTCGCCTTCAAGCCCTTCCAATACCGTCACTGCCATTTTCGGGTTACCGTCAAGCAGGTGAATCCTTCCAATCTCCAAAAGGATCATGGGATCGAATACACGTGTGCGCAAAGCCTCTTTGAGAAGTGAAAGGGCCTGGCCGGTTCGGGATTTTCTGGCCAGCGCCAGTGCCAGCCCGTAACGGTATGCCGGATTGTCAGGGTGCTTTTCCACGAGGATGCCCAGTTTTTTTTCAGCTTTATCCGCATCTGTGTATAATCCGATAATTCTATTTTGTACCATGTCATAGGCAAAGTTCTGTTTGCAGGTGTGCCTGGTTTCCTGAATGTTTTCAATAAGGGATTCCAGGTGTGCTATCCTGGATTTTGTGCCCGGATGGGTTTTAAAATAATCCGGTATTCCCTCGACACCCTGGAAATCTGCTTCCCGGATCTTGACAAGCCCTGTCAAAAGCCCTTTTGGGGAAAAGCAGGTTTTGAGCATCAGGTTGAGGCCCTGCTGGTCGGCCTCGGTCTCATTCTCACGTGTAAAGGTGAGCATGGCGCTCTGGCCAAGGGCCATCGATCCCATGGCAATAGACTGGCCCAGGTTTGCATCTGCCTTGCTGCCAACCAGCACTCCTGCCAGGATTCCGGCCAGTGTGGTGACACTGACGATCCTGGACCGGTCAATGGCCTGGGAGACATGGCGGTTGGCGGCATGGGCTATTTCATGGGCCATGACACCGGCAAGCTCGTCCACGGTATCCAGGTGGTGCAGCAGCCCTGTATTGAAAAATATATTGGCTCCCGGGCCGGCAAAGGCGTTGAATGTATCCTCCTGGACCAGGTGGAAACGGTACTCGAACGGCTGGGGAGGAAGCTGTTCGAGGATAATACCTCCCACGGTATCGATGAGGTTTGTGATTATGGGATCATGGACAATGATCTGTGTTTCCCGGACCATTTTGACAAATTCCCGGCCGATTTTCTGTTCTTCAGGAATGGAGATGGCCCGGGCCGGGGATACATCTATAGCCAGCACAAGAAGAAGAAAATAAAGGGGCACAAGTTGAAAAAAAGGTCTATTTGACATGCAGGTGTGCAGGATACCGGTACAATTACAATTTCGTTTACGGCCCGTATTAAATCTGTATGAATTCACTGTTTTCCATTGAAATTTCGATCCTGAAGCTGTAATTGCCTATTTTAAAGGAGAGGCGCCGGTTTTCATCATAGTCCGCGTCGATGATCAGGGTTATCGGGGTGTTCAAAGCCAGGGCCTTTGGTTGTCCGAACAGGGCGTTCAGCTGGAATCGTTCTTCAACCTCCTTGATGGCCTGTCCCAGGATCTGGTTTGTGATTTCACCGATACTGTCCGATATTTCAAGGGATGT
Source organism: uncultured Desulfobacterales bacterium (assembly GCA_964397015.1). Classification (GTDB taxonomy): domain Bacteria; phylum Desulfobacterota; class Desulfobacteria; order Desulfobacterales; family Desulfobacteraceae; genus MADRE2. Next base: position 8,056 of record CAYNHL010000103.1, read on the forward strand.
GTAGCTGTTTTCCAGCTCCTCTACAGGGATTCCCATGGATGTCATGTATTTTCTGTAAATCTCGACCGCGGCTTCGGCGGAAAAATTTATGACCACAAGCCCGCTGTAGTCACCGCTTATTTCCACAAAACAGGCCAGATCGGGTTTCATGCGGACTTTTGGAATTTTTTGAATAATGTTTGAAAAGGTGATTTTTTCTTTTGTGCTGGTTTCAAGGGTGGTTTTGGTCACCTCGAGAAAGATCCGGGAAATTTCATCAATGGACAATCGGCTGGTATTCATTCAGTACCTTTTGATATGTGGTGTTAATCTATCGCAATTATCTGATACCCGGGCATGGAATGTCAAGTTTTTCTTATCTTTCGCCTCTTTTGTAAGGCAGGCCGAGGCTGGCGGGAGCGGCCAGTTTTTTCTGGTCCTTGAGACTGATGGCCAGAAGGATCAACAGGGTCGAGGCATAGGGGAGCATGGCCAGAAAATTGGGGGAAATACCCAGAGGCTGCAGCAGGTACTGGAGAACAAAAATTCCGCCAAAGAGAAACGATGCCCAGATGGCCCTTCCAGGATGCCACAGGGCAAATATCGTCAATGCTATGACAATCCAGCCGCGGCCGGCAGTCATTCCCTCGATCCAGGACTTGGAATAGGATATGGACAGGTGGGCACCTGCCAGGCCTGAAAAACCGCCGCCGATGATCACGCACATGTGACGGATCAAAGAAACATTTATGCCCTGGGTTTCTGTTGCCTTGGGGTTCTCGCCCGTGGATCTGATCCTGATGCCTGTCCGGGTCCTGTCCAGGACAAACCAGGCGGCCAGGGCGGTCAATATGGCCAGGTAGAAAAAAGGGCTCTGTTTGAAGATGATCTGCCCGATAAAAGGTATGTCAGACAGGAATGGAATATCAAAATCGTTCATTTTTACTGTCAAAGGCTTTCCCACATATGCCTTTCCAAGTATGCCCGACAGTCCCAGGCCGAGCATGGTCAGGGCAAGACCGGACACCACCTGGTTGGCCTGGAGGGTAACCGATGCAAAGCTGTGGATTACGGAAATGACCATCCCTGCAGTCATGGCTGCCAGGACAGCTACCCAGGGGTTCTGGGTGTGGTAGGTGACAATAAAGGCTACGACCGCGCCAATGGCCATTACCCCTTCGACCCCCAGGTTGAGTATGCCGGAGCGCTCACATATCACTTCGCCGGTGGTGGCCAGCAGTAAAGGCGTTCCGGCGACCAGGGTCCTGTAAAGTACAGAAATGATGATATCTTCCATTTAAGCGCCCTTTATCTTGAATTTGAAAAATTCAGCACGATTCTATGATGCAGAAAATAATCTGCCATGATTAAACAGAACAGCAGCGTGCCGTTTACAATGTTCACCGTTGCCGCAGGCAGGCCCAAAGAAATCTGTATTGCATCACCACCCACCAGTATGCCGGCAAAGAAAATGCCGGATACAATGGCGGCCAGCGGGTTGAGCCTGGCCAGCCAGGCCACTATTATGGCGGTGAAGCCGTATCCGGATGAAAGTGAGGCCGGATACCCCAGGTATTTATGGATGCCGGCCAGCTCTCCCATGCCTGCAAACCCTGCAAGGCCGCCGCTGATGGCCATGATAACGATCGTGGTTTTCAAGAAATTGATTCCTGCGTATTTTCCTGCATCCGGATTCTCCCCCACCACCCGGGTTTCGTATCCGAACCGGGTCCTGTAGATCAGTATGGTGAGAAGCACGGCGCATAAAATCGCCAGAATCAGGGTGACATAATGGATCCTTGAACCGGGTATCAGGCCCAGTATCGCAGATTCCGGCAGATTGTCCGTACCAGGGAACCCGAACCTGGTTTTTCCTTTCCAGGGTCCGACAATCAGCATGGTCAGAAATTCGGCACAGATGTAATTTAGCATCAGTGTGGAGATTACTTCATTGATGGAATACCGGATTTTCAGGATTGCCGGGATGATACCCCACAGCGCCCCTCCGATGAAGCCGGCCAGGAACATGGCGGGAATGATCACGGGAGCGGGCAGGTGGGGGCCGAGATTAAGCCCGACCCAGCTTGAAAATATCGCACCCATCAGCAACTGGCCTTCAGCCCCGATATTCCAGAACCTGGCACGAAAGGCAAGTGTAAGTCCCGAACCAATCAATATCAGGGGAATACTTTTGGCAATGGTTTCCTTGATGCCGTAAACAGATCCAAAGGAACCGGAGAAAATTTCGGTGATGGCGAACACCGGGTTCACCCGGTTGAGCATGAAAATTATGCTGACGGCAAAAATGCCCGCGACCAGAGCCAGGATATGGACCGATACAGTCAGCAGAGGGGTTGTTTTTTCCCTGTCAACAATTTTGATCGGCATGATGCAGTCCCTGTTCCCGGTTCAGCCGGGTTCCGGCCATGAGCAGTCCGATATCGGACAGGCGGGGGTCACCGGATTCGAGAATACCGGTAAATTCCCCGTTGAATATAACGGCGATCCGGTCGCATAATTCAAAAATTTCTTCAAGGTCCTCTGAAAAAAGCAGGACACTGCTGCCCTGGTTTCTCAGGTCCAGAAGCTGTTTGCGCAGGTATTCGGTCGCTCCCACATCCAGCCCGTAGGTCGGGTGTGAGGCTACCAGCAGTACAGGGCGTTCGCTGATCTCTCTTCCAAGGATCAGTTTCTGGATGTTTCCGCCGGAAAGGTTCCTGATCTCCGTATTGATGGAAGGGGCGGATACATTGAAATCGCTGACAAGGGAACGGGTGTGCTGTTTGACCCGGCTGTAGCGGATGAACAGGCGGTTTGAGAATTTTTTCAGGTGGTGCTGCTTTAAAATAGCGTTGTCGTATAGGAAAAGCCCGGGTGCGATGCCGAACCTGATTCTTTCTTCAGGTACGTGGGAGATGCCGTGATCATAGATCTGCCGGGGGGATCTGCTGGCAATGTCCTTTCCTGAAATATTTATCCTGCCGCTGGAAACAGGCCTGATGCCGGTAATGGCCTCTGCAAGTTCCCGCTGGCCATTACCCGCGACACCTGCAATGCCGAAGATTTCATTTTCAAAAAGATCGAAGGAAAGCTGTTTGACGGCCTCATTTCCCTTGTCCCCAGCTATGGAGACATTTTCAACCGCAAGGACCTGCCGGCCCTTTTCAATTTTTTCCCTGTGTATGTTAAAGATCACCTCCCGGCCCACCATCATTTGTGCCAGCGATTTCTTGTCTGTTTCAGCGGTCCGGGCATGTCCCACCACCTCTCCTTTTTTCAGGACTGTTATCCTGTCACAGATCCGGGTGATTTCATCAAGTTTGTGAGAAATGAAAACAATCATGTGTCCATTGGCTGTCATGGCCTTTAAAATGTTAAACAGCTCTGTAATTTCAAGGGGGGTGAGAACCGATGTCGGCTCATCGAGAATCAGGATATCCGCTCCGTTCATGAGGCATTTGATGATTTCAACGCGCTGCTGTTCTCCGGCGGAAAGCTGCCAGATTTTTTTTTCCAGGTCGATGTGAAAGTCAAATTTTTCGGAAAACCGGATGATCTGTTTTTTGATGCTGATTTTTGGGAAAAAAAACGGCGTGTCCTTGAATCCAAGGGCAATATTCTCAATGACCGAGTGGTTCTGTATGAGCATGAAATGCTGGTGTACCATGCCTATGCCATGGTGGATGGATGCAAGGGGGCTTTGAATCCTAACGGGTTTGCCGTTGATGGCAATGGTTCCGGAATCCGGCTGGTACAACCCGTAAAGGATATTCATCAAGGTTGTTTTTCCTGCACCGTTTTCTCCGAGTAACCCGAGAATTTCCCCTGCTTCAATATGCAAAAAGATATTCTTGTTGGCCGGGGTTCCCTGAAATGATTTTGAAATGCCTTTCATTTCAAGGTGGTGGATCTTTCTCATGCTGCTCCTGGAAAACAGCACCGACGACCGCTGCAGGGCCGCCGGTGCTGTGCTAAGCGATCAGTCGGCAGGAACATCGCCTGCAACATTATCCACATAGTACATCATACTGAGAAGTTCATCCTTGGAAGCTTGCTTGCCAGGTTCGATCTGCAGGTTGCCCTTGTTGTCATAGATCGGTCCGGTGAAAGGATCAAAGACTTCAACACCTTCTTTCATCTGGTCATAACGTTTCATGACGAGATCATAGGCGGAGATGGTACCGAATTCCTCTGATTGAACCTTGGCTGCTTTCAGGTCGTCAATAAACTTGGGGTTGATAGGATCTGTCACACTTCCGCCAAGAAGGGCAGCTCCTTCCTTTGCCAGCCACCAGTAGTCCTTGTTGGTCCAGGTTTTGTTGTAGATATCCTCAAATATTTTGACATACATGCCGCCCCAGTCCATCAGCTGTCCGGAGACCACGGAATCCACTCCGTACTCCTGCATGGGGCTGTAATGACTGAAAGTGTAAATCTGGCGGCCTTTTTCACAATGGCTCTGTCCAACTTCAATCACTGCCGGGGTATCCTCGGTAAAGGCAAGGGCATCGCATCCTTCAGCTATAAGTGCTTCTGCCGCTTCTTTTGCCTTGTCAGGCCCGTACCAGGCATAGATCCATTTTACATGGACACGGGCTTTAGGGTTTGAGGCCTTGATTCCCAGTGCAAAGGCATCGATGTGACGGACCAGCTCCGGGATGGGAAATGCGGCCACGTATCCTATTTTATCGCTTTTGGTCAGGGCGCCGGCCATGATGCCGTTCAGGTAATACATCTGGTAAAGATCACCAAAATAGGTGCCCACATTGTCCGAGCGCTTGAATCCTGAGCAATGCATGAACAGTTTGTCCGGATAGCGTTCTCCTGCTGCAACAGTTTCGTCCATATAGCCGAAACTGTTGGTCAGTACCACATCACATTTCTGCTGCTGGACAAGCCGGTCGATGATCCTGGCGCAATCTGACTCAGGAACCGATTCGACAAAAACAGTTTCCAGCCAGGGCAGTTGTTCCTCGGCGTATCTGCGTCCTATTTCATGTGCATGGGAAAAGCCGTAATCACCGACAGGGCCGATATAGATAAATCCGGCCTTGAGGGTTTCATCCGCCCGGGCTTCGGGTGCGGATATTCCTTGAAACATGGCGCAAAAGCCTGCAGCCAGTAATAAAAAACCAATAATAGTGCTTTTTTTCAAACTTTTATTTTTCATTGACAAAGACTCCTTAAAGACAGTTTGTAGGGTTGAAATTTATGGATAATACGATAATATACCGTTGCCCGTCAACAATAATGAGCTGCAAATTATCAAAATATTGTCGACAGAACTGTCAAAATATGCTTGAATACTTTTCTTTATGGCCTGTCACTGGAATTACG
>CAYNHL010000104.1:0-13119 GCA_964397015.1 uncultured Desulfobacterales bacterium
CGTGTCGGAGTTGTGTCTGGGTTTGCAACCGAAACATATCTTCGCGAAAGGGTGATACAGGATCATTATGAAATCGTCACTGTCAACAATGTGTCCGAGGGATTGCAGAAGACCGCTTTCGGCCAGGTTGACGCGTTCGTGGAAAACCTTGCTGTTGCAGCTTATTACATCGAACTCGAAGGTATACCCACCCTCCGCGTGGCCGGTACAACCGATTATGCATTTTCATGGAGCATCGGTGTCAGTCGTAAGTACCCATTGCTCTACAGCTCCATAAACAAGGCTCTAATGCAGATTCCCCCGCAGGAGCTTGACAGTATACGAAAAGAATGGATTTCAATGGAAGCCGATCTGGGCATGAGCCGGGAAACCAGGTACATGCTGACAATGCTTGCAGTTTCTGCAGTGCTGCTGCTGGTGGGCCTGACAGGTATAACAGTTTTTTTGAAACTGAGGCTGAAAGAGAAAATTGAGGGCTTGAAAGAAAGCGAGCAGAACCTTGCCACCACACTTCAATCAATCGGTGACGGCGTGATCACCACCGACATTCAAGGAAAAGTGGTCAACATGAACCGTGTTGCAGAAAATTTCTGCGGGATAAAGCTTGCCAAGGCTTGGGGATCCCCCCTTGTCGACGTGTTCAATATCGTGGATACCAGGTCTGGAAAACCTGTACAGGACCCGGTTGAAACAGTGATCAAAACAGGCAGGGTTGTTGGACTTGCCAACCATACCACCCTAATCTCCAGGGATGGTACACAATACCAGATTGCCGACAGCGCTGCTCCCATCTGCAATAACGACGGGGTTACCACCGGTATTGTTCTCGTGTTCAGCGACGTGACCGAAAAATACAAAGCTGAAAAGGCTTTGAAAAATTCAGAGGCCACTTACAGGGAAATATTCAATGGTATCAACGACACCATCTGGGTCCACGATATAGAAACAAAACAGTTCATTGACGTGAATTCAAACGTGACAAAAATGTTCGGCTACCAGGTTGAAGAGGCTCTCAAGCTGAATCTCGATGATATCAGCTCAGGTATCCCTCCATATACAAAACACGATGTTGTCCCGTATTTTAAAAAGGCCCTTGAAAAAGGCCCCCAGGTTTTTGAATGGCAATGCAGGCATAAGACCGGATATCTTTTCTGGACTGAAGTAACCCTTCAACGCACCATGATCAATGGTATAGAACGTCTCGTTGCAATTGAACGGGACATCACGGAGAGAAAACAGTCCCGTGAAGTGCTGGTTCAAAGTGAAGAAAGAGCACGCAGGCAGCGGGCGGCCATTTCTGAACTGGCTCTTGACCCGCTGGTTCATTCCGGTGATATATCGTCTTCTTTTGCCAGGCTGACGGACATGGCTGCCGCGACCATACAGGTGGAACGTGCCAGTATCTGGCAGTTTTCCGATGACAAAACATTTCTGGAATGCAGGGCTTTTTCAGGTAAACCATCTGGCAGATCGAACCTTGGGGGGAGAATGAACATTGCCGATATGCCCTGCTATTTCGAGGCGATTCGTACCGAAAACAGTGTATATGCCCAAGATGCACAGCGAGACCTGCGTACCAGGGAAATGGCTGAAGGTTACCTTATTCCTCTTGGAATAGGCGCCATGCTGGATGCCGGCATATTGATCAAGGGGGAACTTGCCGGGATTTTCTGCCTGGAGCATGTCGGTGGAACACGCAGGTGGCATCCGGATGAAGAGGCTTTTGTCAGCACAATGGCAGGCATGGCAGCCCAGGTGATCACCAGTGCAGAACACATGGGCATGGAGGCCCAGCTCAGACAGGCCCAGAAAATGGAGGCGGTTGGCACCCTTGCCGGAGGTATCGCGCATGATTTCAACAATATGCTCACGGTTATCCTCGGCTACACACAATCTGGTTTAAGGGAACTGGATCCTTCCAGTTCCCTCCATTACAAGTTTCAGCAGATTCTAAATGCAGCCACACGTTCGGCTGATATCACACGAAAACTACTGGCTTTTGCACGCAAACAGACCATCTCTCCTAAAGTACTCGATCTGAATCTTACACTGGAAGGAATGCTCAAAATTCTGCGCAGGCTCATCGGAGAGGATATCGCTCTTTCATGGCACCCGGCCACGGATCTGTGGCCTGTAAAAATGGACCCGTCCCAGATAGACCAGATACTGACGAACCTCTGTGTCAATGCCAGGGATGCCATTGCCGGCATAGGAGAACTCGTGATCGAAACAGGAATGGTTCGTTTTGACAAGGCATATTGCGATAATCATGCCGGTTTCATGCCCGGCGATTTTGTCATGCTCACTGTCAGTGACAATGGGTGCGGCATGGAAAAGGAGATCAGGGAAAACCTTTTCGACCCGTTTTTTACTACAAAGGCGGTAGGAAAGGGAACCGGCCTGGGCCTTGCCACGGTTTACGGCATTGTCAAACAAAACAACGGGTTTATAAATGTATACAGCGAGCCGGGCAGGGGGACCACTTTCAAGATCTACCTGCCACGGCACCAGGATTCTGCAGCGCCTGTAAAAAATGTTGTTCCTGAAGAACCCGCTCTCGAGGGCAATGAAACCATCCTGCTGGTTGAAGATGAGATAATGATCCTGGAAATGACAAAGGAGATGCTCAAAGATTTTGGATATACAATCCTGGCTGCCAACAGGCCTGAAGAAGCGATTCGCCTGGCAAAGGAATATGACGGGACCGTTCACCTCCTTTTAACCGACATGGTAATGCCTGAGATGACAGGACAGGACCTTGCAGTAAGATTGCAAGATATCTGTCCGGGAATCAGGCTGCTGTTCATGTCGGGCTACACTGCCGACTTCATTGCCAGCCAGGGAATCCTTGACAAGGGGATGGCATTTATTCAAAAACCCTTTTCAACAAACGACCTTGGCCTCAAGATCCGACAGGTACTGGACAAAGCGGAATGACTAAAAGATTTTTACCGGAAAATGACTTACACTATCAGGTCCTTGTTGAGGATTTGAATGAAATAATTTACAGGCTGGATGACAAGGCGACTGTCACCTATATTTCACCCAGCATCGAGTCCATTTCAGGATATCGTCCCGATGAAATCATCGGCAGGAATTTTATCGAATTAGTTCATCCCGAAGACCAGAACGGACGGATCGAACAATATCATAAAATCATGGCAGGTATCAGCGAACCCTCGGAATACAGATTTATAGACAAGCAGGGCAATGCGGTATGGATAACGACCTGCGCCAGGCCTGTTATCGAAAATGACAAAGTTGTAGGCATACAGGGTGTTTTGACAAATATCACGGCAAGAAAACTTGCCGAAGAAGAACTGATGAGACAAAAATGGCGGCTTCAGGCCATTATCGATGGAACCAATGTTGGTACCTGGGAATGGAATGTCCAGACCGGAAAGACCGTTTTTAACAGCACCTGGGCCAGGATCATCGGTTATACCCTGGAAGAACTTTCACCTGTCACCATAGACACCTGGAAAGCCCTGGTCCATCCCAGGGACCTGGAAAAATCCAGAAAGCTTCTTGAACGTCACTTTTCAAAAGAGCTGCCCCATTATGACTGTGAATGCCGGATACGTCACAAAGACGGCCACTGGATAGTTGTTCATGACAGGGGTAAAGTTGTCACCTGGACACCGGAGGGCGAGCCGCTGATGATGTTCGGCACGCACCAGGACATAACCGAACAAAAGGAGGCACAGGGAAGGATCATCCAGCTTCAAAAGGCCGAAAGCCTTGACCGCATGGCCGGGGCCATTGCACACCACTACAACAACCTGCTGACAATTGTACAAGGAAGCCTCGAGATTGCGCTGACCGCCCTGCCTGATAATTCAAGACTTAAACAGACCTTGTCCCGGGCAATGCGGGCCACCCGGCGGGCAGTGAAAATGGGTGCAATGATGCTGGCATACCTGGGACAGGAAATCACTGAACATGACCTTCTTAACCTTTCATCCGTATGCCGGGATTATCTTTTTGACCTCAAAGCGGATATTCCAACAGATGTTGTTCTTGAATCCAGTTTTTTAAATCCAGGCCCCGAAATAATGGCCAATGCCGAACAGATCCGGCAGATACTGGAAATACTGGTTGTCAATGCCTGGGAATCCATTGGTGACAAAAAGGGCACCGTGTCCGTGATTGTCTCCAGGGTTCCTTCAGGTTCCATTTTTCTGGTTCACAGTTATCCCGTGGATTTTGAACCCGTCAATTCAGGCTATGCATGCCTGGAAGTCAATGATACCGGATGCGGGATTGTGGAAGGTGATCTTGAAAAGATTTTCGATCCGTTTTATTCGACCAAATTCACGGGCCGCGGACTCGGGCTGTCCATAGCTCTTGGTGCCATAAAGGCCCATAGCGGATGCATAACCGTGACGACAAGACCCGGCAGGGGAAGTTCCTTCAAGGTATTTATACCGACCCGGAGATGACGAATAGTATTTGCATCTTGATTCAAATGCTGGTATTTTTCTTTTTTTATTTTTCATGAAAGGAATTTTTGTGTCGTGGCAGTTGAAACAATCGACAGGCATTTGCTCAAACAGATAAAAAAACGCAGGACGTTCGCCATTATAAGCCATCCGGATGCCGGCAAGACCACCTTGACTGAAAAACTGCTGCTGTTCGGCGGGGCCATTCAGCAGGCCGGGGCTGTAAAATCAAGAAAAGCTGCCAGGGCAGCCACCAGCGACTTTCTTTCCATTGAACAGGAACGCGGCATTTCTGTATCTTCTTCTGTAATGAAATTTATATACAGGGATTTTGAAATCAATCTGCTCGACACCCCGGGACACCAGGATTTTTCAGAGGATACCTATCGCGTGCTCACTGCCGTTGACTGTGCTGTCATGATCATTGACAATGCCAAGGGCGTGGAGACCCAGACCAAAAAGCTCATGGAGGTCTGCCGCATGCGCAATACCCCGATAATAACCTTTGTAAACAAGATGGACAGGGAAGGAATGGCGCCCCTGGATATTTTCCAGGATATTGAAGACAAGCTCCAGATCGAATGCATTCCCCTGACATGGCCTATCGGCATGGGAGACAGGTTCAAGGGGGTGTACAACCTTGTAAAAAAGGAGCTCGGTATTTTTTCACCTGGATATTCTCCAAAAGATGATGACGGTATCGTTATTACCGATCTTTCAGATGACAGGCTGGATAATATCTTGACCCCTTTTCTGGCAGATCAGCTAAGGGATGATGTGGCTCTTGTCGAAGGTGCCCTCGATCCTTTTGATATAAACCTTTATCTGTCCGGGACCCAGACACCGGTTTTTTTCGGAAGCGCCATCAACAACTTCGGGGTCAGGGAAATGCTGGACGCTTTTGTCCAGATCGCCCCTCCGCCCGGAAAAAGAAAAACAGCCACCCGGGAGGTGTCACCGGAAGAATCCGCCTTTTCTGGATTTGCCTTCAAAATCCAGGCAAACATGGACCCGGAACACAGGGACAGGATAGCTTTTTTCCGGATCTGTTCAGGAAAATTTCAAAAAGGAATGAAGGTCAGGCACCACCGCATCGGAAAGGATATAAAGCTGTCCAATGCCACCATTTTCATGGCCCAGGAGAGAAGCCACATCGAAGAGGCATACCCCGGTGATATAATCGGTATTCACAATCATGGCACCATCAAGATTGGCGATACCTTCACCACAAAAGAAGACCTGAAATTTTTGGGTATCCCCAGTTTTGCACCCGAATATTTCAAACGGGTGATCCTCAAGGATCCCATGAAGGCCAAATCACTTCAAAAAGGACTGCTGCAGCTTGCAGAAGAAGGTACTATCCAGGTATTCAGGCCCCTTTCCGGCCAGGAACACGTTATTGGTGCCGTCGGGGTACTCCAGTTCGACGTGACCATGGCCCGGTTGAAAGCGGAATACAATGTCAACGCTGTTTATGAAGGAGTCAATTTTTCAGTTGCCCGCTGGGTTACCTGTGAAGACAATGCCATGTTACGAAAATTCAGGCAAAAAAATGAATCCAGCCTGGCCATGGATTCTGAAAACTGGCTGGTTTACCTTACTACAAGCGAATATCAGCTGCAGTTTACAGTAAATGACTGGCCTGACATACAGTTTCATAAAACTAGAGAATTCAATTAAATTCAGGGAAGGGGTAATCATGACAGATCAACGTATTTTCAATTTCAATGCCGGCCCTGCCGCTTTGCCGCTGCCGGTTTTAAAAGAAATCCAGGCATCATTTCTCAATTTTGACAACAGCGGTATGTCCGTCACGGAAATCAGCCACCGTTCAGCTTATTTTGACAGGGTAATCAACGATGCAGTGGAACGGGCAAAGCGCCTTTTCTCCCTTGACGACAGGTTTCATGTCCTGTTTGTCCAGGGAGGAGCCAGCCTCCAGTTTGCCATGGTTCCCATGAATTTTTTGGGCCAGGGGGAAAAAGCCGATTATATCAATACCGGCACCTGGTCTCAAAAAGCCATCAACGAAGCCCGTCATCTGGGAAAAACGGTTCATGTCGCGGCAAGCTCGGAAGAAGCCGATTTTTCCTATATTCCGGATGAAATCACCTTTTCGGATGATGCCGCCTATGTGCACCTGACATCCAACAATACCATCAAGGGCACCCAGTTTCAAAATTTCCCGGACACAGGAAAAGTTCCTGTTGTCGCTGACATGTCATCTGATATTTTTTCACGTCCTTTGGATATGGACAGGTTCGGCCTGATATATGCCGGGGCCCAGAAAAACCTCGGTCCGGCAGGTACCTGCATGGTGATCATAAGAAAAGACCTTCTGGAAAAAAAGAATGATGAGCTGCCCACCATGCTCAAGTATGCCACCTATGCCGATAAAAATTCAATGTACAATACCCCGCCCTGTTTCGGGATCTATACCATAGGCCTGGTTCTCAAATGGATCGAACAGGAAGCGGGAGATCTTGAAAAAATGGCGGTTCTCAACCGTACCAAGGCGGGACTTTTATATGATTTTATCGACAGCAGCTCTTTTTTTAACGGCACTGCCAGAAAAGATTCCCGGTCTATGATGAACGTTACCTTCAGGCTTGCGGACGCTTCGCTGGAAAAAGAATTTATCGACCGTGCCACGGCCGCGGGACTGGGTGGGCTCAAGGGCCACCGGTCCGTGGGCGGCTGCCGGGCTTCCATTTACAATGCCACCACAATGGCCGCCATAGAGGCATTGATTCAATTCATGGAATCCTTTGAAAAGGAGAAAAAATAAAATGAAAGTGCTGATCAGTGATACAATGGGAGATGCAGGCATTGCCATTTTTACCAATGAACCCGGGATTGACGTGGATGTAAAAACAGGTCTTTCCCCTGATGAACTAAAGCAGATTATACATGAATATGACGGCCTGGCCATCCGCAGCGCGACCAAGGTAACAGGCGAGCTGCTGGATGCCGCTGTAAACCTCAAGGTTATCGCCAGGGCGGGAATCGGACTGGACAATGTGGACATTGCAGCCGCCACCAAAAAGGGAATAGCCGTCATGAACACCCCAGGCGGCAATACAATTACAACCGCCGAGCATGCCATTGCCATGATGATGGCCCTGACCCGCAACATACCACGTGGAACAGCCAGCCTGAAAAGCGGCAGATGGGAGAAAAAATCCCTCCAGGGCCGTGAAATCAACAACAAGACCATAGGGGTCATAGGGTTCGGCAATATCGGTTCCATCGCTGCCAGGCTGGCAAATGGGCTGAACATGAACGTCATTGTGTATGATCCGAATATCGCTGCGGAACATATCGAAAAAGCCGGGTTTGAGTTTGCGGATCTTGACTCTTTATATGCACGGTCCGACTATATCACCATTCATGTCCCGAAACTCGAAAGCACGATTGACCTGCTCGATGCAGAGGCTTTTTCAAAAATGAAAACCGGTGTCATGGTCATCAATTGTGCGCGTGGTGGAATAGTGAATGAAACAGCTCTTTACAATGCCATTGTGTCCGGAAAAGTGGCCGGCGCGGCACTGGATGTGTTTGAAACCGAACCGCCGGGAAACAATCCTCTGCTCGAGCTTGACCAGGTCATTGCCACTCCCCATCTGGGAGCTTCAACCCTGGAAGCCCAGACCAACGTGGCCGTCGCCGCTGCCAACCAGATCATTGCCTACCTGCTGCACGATACGGTCATCAATGCCGTTAATGTGCCTTCGGTTACTGGAACGGCTTTGAAAAAGCTTCAGCCCCTCTTGTTTCTTGCAGAAAAAATGGGGCTGATGCTGTCCCAGCTGATCTCTAAAGGAACCATAAAGGAAGTCGGTATCGAGTATGCCGGCAATTTTCCTGACCTGAGCATGAAACCTGTTACCATCGCCGCGATCAAGGGACTGTTGATGCCCCTGGTTGAATACGAGGTCAATACTGTCAATGCCGTGACCTTTGCCAAGGATATGGGCATCAAGATCTCTGAATCCACCAGCCAGGAAAGCGGTAATTTTCTGAATCTTATCCGCCTGACCCTTGTATCCGACCACGAAACCAACCTGGTCGAGGGTACCATTTTCGGGAAAGACGATCCGCGTATAGTGAGAATCAACAATTTCAGGCTTGAAGTTATTCCCGAAGGCTTCCTGGCATTGATACACAATGTTGACAAACCCGGATCCATCGGGTCCATAGGCACGACACTGGGACATCACAATGTCAATATAGCCCGGATGATGGTAGGGCGGGAAGATGACGGGGAACGCAACATTATTTTCATGAGAACCGATACCCCGGTTCCGCCTGAAGTGATTGAAGAAATATGTAATCACGACCTGGTTGTTTCCATGAAAACGTTTGAACTGTAACAATGCCCCGGGTTCGGCGCAAGATTCCCTTCAACTATACATCGGCGGATGACAGGCAGGTCATTGTCCACCTGTTGGGGGAGCAGGTTTACAAGACCCTGTCCCGGCTGGAAGCCGGGAAAATAACCGGGCGGTCATCCAGGCTTCTGCACAGGTTTTTAGGGGATATGTTCATCCTGCAGCGCAATCCTTTTCTTTTCCAGGAGCTGGTAACCCATAAATCACAGCGCAAAAACCTGCGGCAGATGTTTTCACATGATCTTGCCACTATCCGGAACAACACGACGAACACGGATGTCATTGATATTGTCCAGCGTTGCGAATCTTTTCTGGAACAGCTTTTCTCACAGGTCAGTTCCGCTGCCGTAATGCATGGCCGTATCATCAAGGCCATGACACCCCTGGTCGGCCGTGACAATGTTTATGTCGACGCTTTCACCCTGACGGCTCACTGTACCGATGCAACCGACTGGCGTCTTTTTCCGCCTTTCGTGGTCCTGAGGCCGTCAAAGGCTTTCCAGGTTCCCCTGATCATGAAAGCGGTCAGGTCACTGGGACTTCATATCGTGCCGCGGGGCGCAGGTACAGGGCTTACGGGCGGTGCGGTTCCGCTTTCTCCAACCTGCGTCATGGTGAACACGGAAAAACTCAACCGCATGTCTGCCGTGGATCACAGGGTCGATGTCACGGGTAGATCCTATGCATGTATATATGCCGAGGCCGGTGTTATTACACAGGATGTCATAAAAGCTGCTGACAGGCAGGGATTCATTTTTGCCACAGATCCCACCAGTTCCTGGGCCTGCACCATCGGCGGGAACATCTCTGAAAACGCCGGCGGCAAGACTGCAGTTCTCTACGGCACGGCCATTGACAACATCCTGTCCTACGACATGGTCATGCCGGACGGGCAGATGCTGCATATTGCACGGAAAAACCACCCGTTACGTAAAATACTGCCTGACGATACGGTTGAGTTCGAAGTGTTTGATGAATTTCAAAAACATTTGAAAACCATTGAAATCCACGGCAGTGATATTCGAAAAACAGGTCTTGGAAAGGATGTGACCAACAAAACCCTCAACGGACTGCCCGGTATTCAAAAAGAGGGGTGTGACGGTATTCTTACCGGAGCCACCTTTATTCTATATCCCCGGTTCAGTGAAAAAAAAACCTTCTGCATTGAATTTTTCGGTGATGACATGTCAGAAGCCAGCCAGGTGATCACTTTGCTGGTAAAAAAATTTTCAGGTCAGGACCCGGCCCTGATAGCACTTGAACATTTTGACGAGGAATACATCAAGGCTATCGATTATAAAACCAAGACATCCGTGGGAGACCGTCTCAAGGCGGTTTTACTGGTCGATATGGTATCTGACGATCCGAGCCGTATTGAAACAGGTGCCGCTGCCCTTTCTTCAATCCTGGAGCCCTTTGAAAAAACCGGAATGGCCGTGGCCCGGGATGACAAAGCGGCTGAACGCTTCTGGCAGGACAGAAAAAGGCTTGGTGCCATTGCCGCCCATACAAACGCATTCAAGCTCAATGAGGATATTGTGCTGCCCATTGAAGCACTGCCTGAATTTACGCGGTACATCGATCAGTACAACATCCGGGAAAAAAAATACATACAGGTCAGGATCATTGAAGATATCATAAAATACCTGGACACCGCCATTCCTGCCGATGATCCCCAGTGGCTGGACATCAAGGTCAGCCAGGCACGTGACATGGCCTTCAATTTTCTTGAAAAGCTGAAAATCGCGTCACGAGATGCCCTCGAGGCCTGGATTCATCCTAAAACCTTTTTAAAACAGCTGCTGGAAAGCCTGCGCGGCTATAAAGTTGTATCCGGACAGGTGACGCGCATATTTGAACAGACCGGTTCCCGTTTGATCGTGATTGCCACACACATGCATGCAGGTGACGGGAACGTGCATGTCAATATACCGGTTTTGTCCAATGACAGGGAAATGATGGCACGGGCGGCCCAGACTGCAGACGATATCATGGCAAAGGCTGTAGAGCTTGACGGAGTGGTTTCGGGTGAGCACGGTATCGGGATTACCAAGGTCAAACATCTTGATCCTGAGTTTTTGAACCTGTTTTCAGAATATAGAAGCACAGTTGATCCTGATGGAATCATGAATCCGGAAAAACTGGCCGATCCGCAGGTTTTATCCCGGGTATTCACCCCATCGTTCAACCTGCTCAAACTCGAGGCCGGAATTTTGAAACATGCAGCGCTTGAAGAACTGGCATCGTCCATTGCAGGGTGTGTCAGGTGCGGGCGCTGCAAACCTGAATGCCCTGTATTTTTTCCCGCCAGAAACATGTTCTTTCATCCGAGAAACAAGAATCTTGCTGTTGGGGCATTGATCGAAGCGCTGTTGTATATTGTTCAAAGGACCCAGGCCAACGGTTTCAGGACCCTCAAGAACCTTGCCCAGATAGCCGATCACTGTACCATCTGCCACAAGTGCTTTTTAAAATGCCCGGTCAGAATCGACAGCGGCATGATAACCATTACCGAACGTAACATTCTTGCTGAAAGAAAATATACCCGTACATCTGTTCCGACTACACTGGCTCTGGATTACCTTTCATCCCGAAATCCATTGATAAACACCCTTTACCGCAGCATTATGTTCAAACCGGGGATAAAGCTGCAGCAGGCAGGACAAAAACTGGCAGGCGGGCGCTTTCCTGCCGGGATATTGAAAACACCATTGACAAGGCTGTCCGATTCGCACCTGTGGGCCATTTTGCCTGATGTCACCCATAACCAGGCAATCCTGATCGAACCCGACTCTCCTGCCGCCTGCACGGTGTTCTATTTTCCCGGATGCGGCAGTGAGCGCCTTTTTGCCGATATTTCAATGGCATGCCTGTATGCTCTTCTTTTTCACGGGGTGAGGGTGGTAATGCCGCCGCCGTTTCTGTGCTGTGGATATCCTTTTCAGGTCAACGCAAAAATAAAAAAGCACCGGGAAATCGTTCTCAGGAATACCATTGTGTTTTCACAGATACGTGACATGTTTTCCGACCTGACCTTTGACGTATGCCTTGTAAGTTGCGGTACCTGCATGGAAGCGCTTACACAATTTGGCGCTGGCAACATTTTTGATACCTCGATTTCAGACGTGTTCGCATTCCTCGATACCGAATTTTCAATAAAAGGCTTGAAAGAAGATTGTTATTATCATACACCATGCCATGACTCCCTGGAAGGTACCGGTGAAAAAAGGCTTGGCAATGCAGGCTGCAGCAATATCACAAGTATTCCCCACTGCTGTTCGGAAGCCGGAACTCTTGCCATGTCACGGCCTGACATTGCCGGTTCACTGCTGGACCGCAAATCATCGGCCATCAGATCACACATGCCGTTTTCTGCCGATTCCCCTGTTGTGCTCACCAACTGTCCGTCATGTATCCAGGGCCTGGGAAGGCATCCTGGGACCGGTATAATCCCAAGGCACATCTTGGTTCAATGGGCAGTCCAAACAGCGGAAAATACCTGGAAGAACGAATTGAGAAAGTTGGTCACCCGCTGCCAGGTCGTCAATTTCTAGACAATATGAGGCTTTACCGTATTTGAACCTGATACTTTTATATCCAGAAGACTTTTTGTCGGGCCATGTCGTCAGGATTTGCGGAAAACGGCATGATCATATCACCCGGGTCACCAGGTCCAAAAAAGGCGACAATCTCCAGTGCGGGCTGATCAACGGGCCGATGGGATACGGCACCATTTTGAACATGGACAGAACCCATACTGTAATGCAGGTACATCTTGATAAAAAGCCCCCTGCACCACTGCCCCTTAACTTGGTCCTGGCTTTGCCGCGACCTAAAATGCTGCGGCGAATTTTGGAAAGCGCCACCGCCCTTGGAGTCAAGGATATTTTCCTCATAAACGCCTGGCGGGTGGAAAAAAGTTTTTGGCAAAGCCAGGTGCTGTCGCCTGATGACATATCAAAATGCCTGGCAGCAGGACTTGAGCAGAGCAAGGATACCATGCTGCCCAGGGTACACCAGCACCGTTTTTTTTCAAAGTTTGCCCACACGGCACTTTCGAAGATTTCTTCAGGGTCACTGTGCCTGGTGGCACATCCAAAGGGCGGCAGCCCGGTGCCCAGGGCGGTGACAGGAGCCATAACACTGGCCATAGGACCTGAAGGCGGATTCATAGACCTGGAAATCGAAACATTTGAAAAACAGGGATTTCAATGCGTGGCTGCAGGCCCCAGGATACTGCGGGTGGAAACCGCAGTACCATATTTCATTGCAGCGCTTAGTGCCTG
>CAYNHL010000105.1:0-12880 GCA_964397015.1 uncultured Desulfobacterales bacterium
CGTCCGGATTGTCTGAGCATGATCGGTGTGGCACGTGAGATCTCCGCTTTTCCTGAGGTCGAAGCGGGCCTTGTTCTCCCGGATTATTCATTACCGGCTCAATTAATCGACCAGAATACCATTATCCAGGACCTGGCCAGGGTTGATATTGTGGACCCCGGTCTTTGTCCACGGTATGCCGCCGGCATGCTGCTTGATGTCAAGGTGGGGCCCTCCCCGTTATGGTTGAAGCAGAAGCTCGAATCCGTCGGCATGACGCCGGTCAACAATGTGGTGGATGTCACCAATTTTGTGATGCTGGAAACCGGACAGCCCCTGCATGCATTTGATTATGACCAGCTGGCCGAAAACCGGATCGAAGTGCGCCCGGCCGGTTCAGGCATAAAGTTTACCACCCTTGACAGTAAAACGCATCAACTGGATCCGGAAATGCTCATGATTTGTGACGGTGAGCGGCCGGTTGCAATTGCAGGTGTTATGGGAGGTGAAAATTCTGAAATTTCAGACACCACGACCCGGGTACTGATCGAAAGTGCTTATTTCAATCCTGTTTCCATCAGGAGAACCGCCAAAAAAACCGGTATTGCCACCGACGCTTCCCACCGTTTTGAAAGGGGAATCGATCCGGAAGGCACGGTCAATGCCATGACAAGGGCCATGGCCCTGATTGCCGAAACATGTGATGCCACCATTGTCAACGGGATTATTGACGAGTATCCAAAGCCTCATCAGACTGTCGAAATTGACCTGGATACCACGGCTTTGAATGTACGTCTGGGAACCGGTCTGACATCTGCCGAGATACGGCAGATACTGGAGTCTGTTGAATTCAGGGTTGCCGCCGGATCATCAAAAGAGATGCTGCATGTCACGGTGCCTTCTTTCAGGGTGGATGTCCTCAGGCCCGAGGACCTGTCGGAAGAAGTGGCCCGGCTCTGGGGATACAACCGGATTTCTACCACCTATCCTCCGGTTCCGGCAAGGGGGAGACCGCTCGATCCCCTTGTCCGTTTCAGGGCAAAACTCAAACAGATCATGACGGGATTCGGATTGACGGAAGCCGTCAACTACAGTTTTATTGCAGCAGAATCCTGCGACCGTCTCCTTTTGTCACCAGGTGATGAAAGGCGTGACGTCCAGACAATTTTGAATCCGATATCCGAGGATATGTCCGTATTGCGGACAAGCCTTTTACCCGGTCTTCTGGAAAATGCCAGGCGGAATATTGCCAATCAGAGCGACACGTTGAAACTGTTCGAAACCGGCAAGGTGTTCAGGGCACGGGGAACCACTTTGCAGCCGGAGGAAAAAGAAATGCTTTCCGGTCTGCTGACCGGTTTAAGACAGCTGAAAACATGGCATTCCGAAAAAGCTGTCTTTGATTTTTTCGATCTCAAGGGCATCTGTGAAGGGGTTGCGGCCAGGCTTAAAATTGAGGGCATATCCTGGATACATGCCGGTAAGGATTTATGTCCCTATTTTGAAGCAGGCCATGGAGCATGTATGGTCAAAGAGGGTGTCATGATCGGCACCCTGGGCAAAATAAATGCGGCAGTATTGAAAAATTATGCAATCAAGCAGGACTGCTGGATGTTCGATATTGATGTTGACATTCTCCGGCAGCTTGCGCCAGGGGCCTTGACCTCACAGGCTTTGCCCAGGTTTCCGTCAATTTCACAGGATATCACCATGATTGTGGACAGGAAGCTGGCAGTCGGACAGATTCTGGAAATGCTTGAAAAGATTGCGAATTCAGAAAAACTGGTAACGCATTTTTCCTTGTTTGACGTATATGAGGGCACGCCTTTGCCGGATGGGAAAAAGTCTCTTTCCTTCCGGATCGTATACCGTTCAGATACAGCAACACTGAAGGAAAAAAAGATCAAGGGACTGCACGCCCGAATTTCAGAAAAACTGGTCGCGGCCTTTGATGCAGGGTTGCCGCAATAAAGGTTTTTCGGGCCTGAAAGCGTATACCATGGCAGCAGCCGGCATCAAAACTATTGTTTGACAATAATTTTCTATATTGATATAGTGTTGGATTAATGCGGGCATAACTCAGTTGGTAGAGTGCAAGCTTCCCAAGCTTGATGTCGCGAGTTCGAGCCTCGTTGCCCGCTCCACAGCTTTTGAGGGGCAGGCGGTTGATTTTGTTCCATTGATTGGAGTCTGGGATTGATTGGAGTCTGGGTATGATCTGAGACAGATGTGGTTGCGCCAGTGTGGGAACAGTTGAGATGAGTTGTATTGCGGGAACGGGCGTTTGCCCGTTTTTGTGTTTATATATGGTTGTAATTTAAGTGATATTTTAGTAAAGACGCGCTATGGAAAGAGGAGTGAAAAAAGATGACAGATCCCGGAGGCTGGCCGGGGATGTTCGGAAAATAGCAGAGCCGTTGTGTTTTTCCGAAAATATTGAACTGGTCCATTTGGTGTGCGTGGCCGGCAGGCCGGAAACCTTGATCAGGGTTTACCTTGACAAGCCCGGAGGAATAACCATCGATGATTGTGCGCATATCAGCCGGCAGCTGGGGGATTTGATCGATATCGAAATTGACCACTTAGGTCCCTATCGGCTCGAAGTGTCAAGCCCGGGCGTAAACCGTCCCTTGACAAAACATGCGGATTTTGTCCGGTTCTGTGGTGAACGGGTCAAGATCGAAATTGATGAACCGATTGAAAATCAGAAAAAATTCACCGGCATCCTGGAATCGGTAACCGATGACTCCATTGTGGTTGCATGTGACGGGAAACAGGTGAGAATTCAAAGTAAACAGATCTGCAAAGCAAAACTTGCCGGTCAGTAATTTGGAGAATGTTGATCAATGTTAATTTCAGACATTAAAAGGGTAATTGATCAGGTAAGCCGTGAAAAAGGTATAGACGCCGAGGTTCTTGTTGCAACCCTAAAAGAAGCCATTGTTTCCGCCGCCAGGAAAAAACTG
The DNA here is from genome assembly GCA_964397015.1 of uncultured Desulfobacterales bacterium. Classification (GTDB taxonomy): domain Bacteria; phylum Desulfobacterota; class Desulfobacteria; order Desulfobacterales; family Desulfobacteraceae; genus MADRE2. The sequence continues at coordinate 2,946 of CAYNHL010000105.1, forward strand.
GGTCCCAGGGCCGATATAGAGGTCCATTATGATGAAAAAACCGGCGAGGTCGAAGTGTTTCATTTCAAGGAAGTTGTGGAGACACTGGAAAACCCGGACAATGAACTGCTGCTGGAGGACGGGTATAGATACGATCCCGAGTGTGAAATCGGGGATAGTCTTGGTATCCGGGTTGATACAGAAGAATTCGGACGGATTGCCGCCCAGTCTGCCAAACAGGTGATCATCCAGAAAATGCGGGAAGCTGAAAGAAATGCAATTTATGAAAATTTCATTCACCGCAAAGGTAAAATCATAAACGGGATTGTGCAGCGCTTTGACCGCGGCAGCATCATTGTCAATCTTGGCCAGGCCGAAGCGGTTCTCAGGCCTAAAGACCAGATGCCGCGAGAGAACTACAAACGCGGTGACCGCATAAGGGCATATGTTCTGGATGTACTCGAAGAATCCAAGGGGGCACAGATCATCTTGTCCAGAACCCACCCCGATTTTTTGATGGAATTGTTCAAAACCGAGGTTCCCGAGGTGTCCGAAGGTATTGTAACCATCAGGGGGGCCGCCAGGGTGCCGGGTATCCGTTCCAAAGTTGCGGTATCTTCTTCTGATTCAGATGTGGACCCGGTTGGGGCCTGTGTGGGGATGAAGGGCAACAGGGTTCAGAATATCGTGCAGGAACTGAGGGGTGAAAAAATCGATATTGTCCAGTGGAATCCGGATGTGGCCAGGTTTGTATGTAATGCCTTGTCACCCGCGGAAATTTCAAGGGTGATCATTGACGAAGACAACCAGAGCATGGAGGTCATTGTCAACGACGAGTATCTTTCCATAGCCATTGGTAAGGGCGGTCAGAATGTTTCCCTTGCCTGTGAACTGACAGGATGGCATCTTGAAGTAACCAGTGAAGAGGAATACAGCCGTGAAGTCAAGCAGGGATATGATGCCCTGATGCGGTTGTCGGGCGTTGGACTGCCCATGGCCGAGGTTTTGTTTAAAAACGGATATGCTTCTCTTGTCGATATTTCCGAAGCCAGGGAAGAAGACATGGTAGCAGTTACTGAACTGCCTTTGGAAAAAGTCAGTCAGATGATTTTAGAGGCCCAGGCTATTTTAAAGGCAGATGAAGACCTGGAGGAAGAACCTGAGGAAGAACCTGAGAATGATGAACCCGAAGATGCCCAGGTAAAAGAAGATATCCAGGAAGATAACTCTTCACAACCGGAAGACCAGTCTTCAGAAGATGAAGAAGAAATCCCCTGATGTCGTTGGCCACCGTTTGTTAAGGCAATGATGTCATTGGATACAGGAAAAAATAAAGAGGATTATTTGGGGGCAGCACATGGCGAAAGTCAGGGTATATGAGTTGGCGAAAGAATTGAATATGACAAACAAGGCACTCTTGAGTAAAATGGGAGAACTGGCGATCGAAGTCAAAAGCCATATGAGTTCTCTTGATGACGGCACGGTAAGAAAAATCAAGCGCCAGTTGTTCGGAAAATCCCAAAAAGAGTTTGATGATGTCAAGGTAAAGCCCTCTGTCATCAGGCGCAGAAAAGCCACGCAGGCAACCTCTTTTGAAGAAGATGATGACGGTGATTCGGCTCAAGAGGCCGCCGCTGAACAGGGACAAGATGCCCCCCTCCCTGATGCAGCGGCTGTTCCCGGTGCGGAAAAAGACGACTCTGAAAGCCTTGAACAGGAATCCGGACCTTTGGAAACACAAAAAGAGAGTGATACGCCGCAGGACAAGGTTCAAAAAGAGGAGAAGCGCCCAAAATCCAAAACAAAAAAGCCTTCCAGAAAGAAATTTGAATCAGCCAAGATTGTCAAGCCGGTTGTGGAGAAGGAGACACAAGAAGAGTCTCCGGCCACAAAACCAGATGAAGCGACCATGCCCGAGTCCGCCGGGATCCAGGACACCAAGGCTTTTGAACATCCGCCCGAACCCGAGGTTGAACAAGATATGCCTGCAAAAGAAGAGCCGGTAGTTTCAAAAGAGGCAAAGGAAGATTCAGCTGATCAAATTGATAAAGCTGAAAAGGGTCTAATCCAGGACACCGGAGAAGACAAGCCTTCGCCTGATGCTGCCGCAGCAGAAAAGAAAGCGCGGAAAAAGAAAAAGAAGAAAAAAACCGAACCGGCAAAAATAGTCAAGCCGGCAGACAGTCTTATCCTTGATAACCTGAGAAAAACCCGGGCACAAGATATGCGCACTGCTGATTCACCGGATGCCAGGGAGCAGGAGGCCGGTGAGAAAAAATCTGAATCAAAGGGTGGCAAGCCGGGTCGGAAGGTAGGGGCCCGTGCGTTGGATCAACCCATGGAGGCCTTGATACCCCCACAGGATGACAGCGACCGGACCAAGCGTAAAAAAGATCGTAAAAAGGATGATTTGCCGGGAGATGCAGCCGGCCGGAAGAAACAGAGGAAAAAGAAATCTGTCGTGGAAAAGGAAGACCTTTACGGCGGCTCCAGGGGACGGAAGAAAAGAGGGAAAAAAGACGTCAAATCAGGGAAATCCAAGTTTCAGAAAACCCAGATCACGACACCCAAGGCCATCAAGCGCCGCATCAAGGTCGATGATGCCATAGAATTGTCCGAACTGGCCAAGCGAATGGGAATCAAGGCCAATGAAATGATTACCAAGTTGATGGGAATGGGTGTCATGGCAACCGTGAACCAGACCATTGATTTTGAGACCGCGCAACTTGTAGCGGCTGAATTTGATTTTGAAGTTGAAAGAGCCAGTTTCGAGGAAGAGAACCTGCTCAAGACAGCTGTCGAGGAAGAAGACGATGTCGCCCTGGTGCACTGTGCTCCCATTGTCACTATCATGGGTCATGTGGATCATGGGAAGACATCTTTGCTGGATGTTATCCGTAAATCAAAGATAACAGCAGATGAAGCCGGCGGCATTACCCAGCATATCGGGGCATACAACGTGGAAACACAGAGCGGCCGGATTACTTTCCTGGACACACCCGGGCACGAAGCCTTTACCGCCATGCGTTCCCGGGGGGCCAAAATAACTGATATAGTTGTGCTCGTGGTAGCGGCGGATGACGGTGTCATGCCACAAACCATAGAAGCCATAAACCATTCCAAGGCTGCCGGTGTTCCGGTGGTTGTGGCCATAAACAAGATGGACAAGGCCGGTGCAGACCCGGAACGGATCATGCGCGAACTGGCCGAGTTTGACCTGCTTTCCGAGGAATGGGGAGGGGACGTTATTTTTGTCAAGGTTTCGGCCAAGGAAAAAACCGGAATAGATGAGCTGATGGAAATGATCCTGCTGCAGTCTGAAGTTCTTGAACTCAAAGCCAATCCGGACCGGAAAGCCCTTGGGTATGTAGTGGAATCCCGCCTGGATACAGGCCGTGGCGCCGTGGCTACGGTACTGGTCAAACAGGGTACCCTGAAAGACAACGAACCCATTGTATGCGGCATGCATCACGGTAAAATCAGGGCCATGATCGATGATACCGGTCAGCGGATTTATGAGGCAGGACCCAGTACCCCGGTTGAAATCGTGGGGCTCAATGGCCTGCCGGATGCCGGTGATGAATTCATCGCAGTGTCATCGGACAAGGACGCCAAGCAGATCAGCGATCACAGGCAGCAGAAACAGCGGGCAAAGGAGCTGGCCAAAAAGAGCAGGGCCAACCTGGAAAAGATGTTCGAAAACCTTGGATCAGAGGAAATCAAAGAGCTCAAGCTTATTGTCAAGGCCGATGTCCATGGCTCCATAGAGGCTTTGAACGATTCACTCAAAAAACTGGCAAAGGACGAAGTGGATATCAAGATTATCCACTCGGCGGCCGGTACCATCAATGAATCAGATATTTCCCTTGCCGCAGTATCGGATGCAATCATCATCGGATTCAACGTGCGGCCCACACCCCAGGTCAGAAAATTGGCCAGGGATGAAAACGTGGACATGCGGTTCTACAATATTATCTATGACGTGATCAACGATATTCAGGCTGCAATGGACGGATTGATGCCCTCCACGTTCCACGAGAATATCATCGGCCGTGCAGAGGTCAGGGAAACTTTCGTGGTTCCGAAGATTGGTACTATTGCAGGTTCATTTGTCCTTGATGGCAAGGTGACGCGGGGCAAGAAGGTCCGGCTTCTCAGGGACGGTATTATCAAGTGCGACACCCAGCTGTCTTCGTTGAAGCGGTTCAAGGACGATGTAAAAGTGGTTGACCAGGGTTATGAATGTGGTATCGGGCTTGAAAAATTCAATGATATCAAGGTCAATGACATTATTGAGTGCTATGAAGTCGAAGAACGAAAGTATGGGGAATAAAAAGGGGATAGATGAAACCGTATCCAAGATCCGAAAGGATTGGTATAAAAATCCAGTCTGCCATTTCCGAACTCATGAACAGGAAACTGGATGACCCCAGGCTGGAAATGGCCACCATCAGCAGGGTTAAAATGTCCCGGGACCTCAGGGTCGCGTATGTGTATATCGCATTGTTCGGTGATCAGGAAAAAATTCAGCTGGCTCTTGACGGGTTCAAGAGGTCCAGGGGATTTATCAAAAAATCCATTGCCCCGGTGCTCGGACTCAAATATATGCCGGATCTCAAATTTGTCAGGGATGATTTTTTTGATAAAAGTGCGAAACTGGATTCAATTATCCAGGAAGCGGTCCGTGATATCGACGGCTGAGATTCAATGGTAAACGGTTTTATTGCGATTGACAAGCCAGAAGGCATGTCTTCGGCGCGCGTGGTTTCCTGCCTGAAAAAGATTTTGGGAATTTCCAAAATTGGTCATACCGGTACTCTCGATCCTTTTGCCACCGGGCTCATGCTGTGCGGGATCAACCGCGGGACAAGGCTGAGCAGGTTTTTCCTTCATGGATCCAAACAGTATAAAGCCACTTTGCATTGCGGCATTGAAACCGATACCCAGGATTTGACCGGGACAGTAATAAAGTCAGCCCCGCCGGATTTTGGCCCCCCGGATGACGTTGAAATAAAAAATATCATTTCATCCTTTGCCGGAAAGCAGCAGCAGGTGCCCCCGGTTTACTCCGCTTTGAAACATATGGGAAAACCATTGTACGAATATGCCCGGGATGGAAAGCCCGTGGTAAAACCTCCCCGTGAAATTACAGTTTTCGATATAAGGGTGATGGAAATCGATTGGCCCCATATAGTAATCCGGGTCGACTGTTCATCCGGTACCTATATCCGTACCCTGGCCACTGATATCGGCCGCCGGATCGGATGCGGTGCCCACTTGAAGTCACTGCGCCGGACAGAATCCTGCGGCCACACGGTTGAAAATGCCCTGACCATTGACAGGCTTTCGGAAATGGACCGCGACATCGCCAGAATGCAGGTGATTCCCATGGCCGAGGCAATTGCATTTATGCCCCAGATTACCGTGGATGATGACGCGGCGCGGCAGATATCTTTCGGCCGCAAAATTCAGCTTGACAGGTTTTTTGGGCTTGTGGACGGCCAAGATTCCTTCTGGCGTATCCTGAACCGTTCAGGCGAAATAATTGCCGTGATCGAGCGGGATACGGTAAAGCATGAGTATAATTACTGTTGCGTTTTGACAAACCAGCTGGTATAATCCCACTTTCTTGAAGCAGGTGTATGAAACGGTTTTGGCCCGGGGTCTGAATGGAATATTGGATCCGGACCGCAAAATTGATCGTTTCGTTACTTACACCCACATTTTTTATTCCAGAATAAAGGAGTTTTGTCGTGGTATTATTGGCAGAGAACAAAGAGGAGATGATTGAAAAATTCAAGCTCCACGAGTCGGATACCGGTTCACCTGAAGTCCAGGTGGCCATTCTAACCCATCGCATCAGCTATCTTACAGAGCATCTCAAGATTCATAAAAAAGATCATCATTCCCGGAGAGGATTGCTGATCCTTGTCGGAAGGCGCAGAAGTCTTCTGGATTATCTCAAGAAAAACGATATCGGTCGATATCGGTCGCTGATCGAAAGACTCGGTCTTAGAAGGTAACATGTCTTTGTGCCGGTTCCCTGCTGTTATCTCTGCGGGAACCGGCATTATTGTTTCAACCCGGCGGAAACCTGCGGGAAGTCCCATAAATAAGTTCGCACATCTGTCATCAAGCACCGGTTTGATGCCGGATGTGCGGGTTTATTGTTTATAAGACTTTCCTCAAGTGCCGCTTTTTCAATTCAGGAGTAAATCAGATGGAAAAAGTATGTAAAACAACTATTAATGGAAAAGAGTTCAGCATCAGTTCAGGAAAGATCGCCAAGCAGGCCTCGGGTGCTGTCATGGTTCAATACGGGGAAACAGTCGTGGTTGTCACTGCGGTGGCATCCAAAGAAGCGAAAAAAGATATTTCTTTTTTACCTCTTACGGTTGAATACCAGGAAAAAATTTATGCGGCCGGACGGATTCCGGGGAATTATTTCCGACGTGAAATCGGACGTCCCAGCGAGGCAGAGACCTTGACATCCCGTTTGATTGATCGTCCCATCCGCCCCCTTTTCAAGGAAGGATACAACCATGAACTCCAGGTCATTGCCACCGTACTTTCCATGGACAAGGAAAATGATCCCGGCATGCTTGCCATGGTGGGCGCATCGGCCGCCCTTGAAATTTCGGATATTCCGTTTGACGGACCGATAGCGGGTATCAAGGTTGGGCGTGTCAACGGAGAACTGATAGCCAATCCCACAATCGAACAGCTCAAGGAAAGCGATATCGATCTTATGGTGGCCGGTTCAAGGACCGGAGTAGTCATGGTTGAAGGCGGTGCCAATATCGTGTCTGAAAAAGAGATGCTGGACGCCATCTTTTTCGGTCATGAAGCCATGCAGCCGCTGATCGATCTTCAGGTCGAGCTGAAAAATGCAGTGGGAAAAGAAAAAAAGGAATTTATTCCCCCGGCTGTCGATGAAGTCCTGGCTGAAAGGATTCTGGATTTTGCAGGCGACCGGATCAAGTCAGCTGTACAGACTAAAGACAAGATAGGACGTCAGAATGCGCTGTCCGCCCTGAAAGAGGAAGTGGTTGCCGCTTTTGCAGAAGAATTCGGAGAACGGACCGGTGAGATCAAGGATATTTTTTCAACCGGGGTGAAAAAAATATCCCGCAAAATCGTTGAAGAAGAGAAAAAGCGTATCGATGGCCGGGCGTTTGACGAGGTCCGCCAGATCACCTGTGAGGTCGGTTACCTGCCAAGACCGCACGGTTCGGCATTGTTTACCCGGGGAGAGACCCAGGTTTTAGGCGTGCTGACACTTGGGTCCGGTATGGATGAACAGCGGGTGGAAACCCTTTCCGGCAACGAAAACCGCAGTTTTATGCTGCATTACAACTTTCCTCCTTTTTCAGTGGGTGAGTGCCGCAGGCCAGGTGGACCCAGCCGCAGGGATATAGGACATGGAAACCTTGCTACGCGCGCGATTGAAAAGATTCTGCCGGATTCAGAGGCATTTGAATATACCATCCGTCTGGTCGCGGAAGTCATGGAATCCAACGGGAGTTCTTCCATGGGGACCGTCTGTGCTGCAATCATGGCATTGATGGACGGCGGGGTACCCATCAAGGCGCCTGTATCGGGCATTGCCATGGGACTTGTCAAAGGACCGGACAGCACGATTGTCCTGTCGGACATCCTCGGGGATGAAGACCATTTCGGCGACATGGATTTCAAGGTGGCAGGAACAAGGGAGGGCATAACAGCCCTGCAGATGGATATTAAGATCAAGGAACTTTCCAGGGATATAATGGATACGGCTTTGACCCAGGCCCGCTCAGGACGGATTCATATCCTGGACAGAATGCTGGAAACCATCGACAAGTCCAGGGAAGAAGTATCTCCGTATGCCCCTAAAATTGTCAGCATCCAGATCAATCCCGACAAGATCCGGGATATCATCGGTCCTGGAGGCAAGGTGATCCGTGCCATACAGGCGGATACCAACACTACCCTGGAAGTCAACGATGCCGGTGTTGTAAAGATTGCCGCGGAAAACGAAGAAGATTCGCAAAAAGCCGTGAAAATGGTGTCCGATATTGCCATGGACCCGGAAATTGGTGCTCTTTATGAAGGAGCTGTTGTCAAGATAACGGATTTTGGTGCCTTTGTGAATATCAAGCCGGGCACGGACGGGCTTGTCCATATCTCTGAACTGGCCGACCACCGTGTGAAAAAAGTTACGGATGTACTCAAGGAAGGTGAAGTGATAACGGTCAAGGTGCTTGATATAACCCGTGATGGTAAAATCAAGCTGAGCTTGAAGGCTGTCGGGGAAGATGCCCGGTAGCACATTTTCCATCTGTCCGCTGGCAAGCGGCAGCAGTGGAAACGCGGTGCTGATTTCAGCGCCCGGGTGCAATATTCTGGTGGATGCCGGACTTTCCGGCATCCAGCTTGAAAAACGGCTGGCCCGGGTAGGTGTGTCCCCCGTGGATATTTCAGCATTGATCATCACCCATGAGCACACCGATCATATCAAGGGTGCCGGTGTGCTGCACCGGCGCTACCAGATCCCCCTCTACATGAACCGCAATACCTGTCTGGCAGCCGCAGCAGGCATAGGTAAAATCAAACCCGCGGCCTTTTTTGACTGCGGGACCCCCTTTACCCTGGGGAAAATCAAGGTGGCCCCGTTTTCCATTTCCCATGATGCCGCCGATCCGGCCGGCATCACGTTTACCCTGGACAATAAAAAACTCGGGCTCGCCACCGACATGGGGGTGATTACCGGCCTGGTGCGCCAGCATCTTAAAGAATGTTCCGTGGTATATCTTGAATCAAATCATGACCCTGATATGCTCATGAACGGGTCGTATCCCTGGTCTCTCAAACAGCGGGTCAAGGGTCGGACCGGGCATCTGTCCAACCTGGACACCCGGGATTTTGTCAGGGACCTGGCCAAAAACAATCTCAAACACGTTATCCTGGCTCACCTGAGTGAGGAAAACAACACCCCCGGACTGGCCGTTGAAACGGTGAGAAAGGGGCTTGATTCCTGTCATGTCAGTATCGATGTGGCCCTGCCTGATCGGCCCGGTATCCTGGTGCCGGTTTAGCTTCGCGTTCAGCTATACTGTCCGTTATGCACATTATACACGGGGCGGGGATGCTGTCGAAATTTTTTCTTTTTCCAGCAGGTGAAAATATTCTCCTCTCAATGCCACAAGTTCGTCGTGACTTCCGCTCTCCTTTATCCGTCCGTTACGGATCAGGTAAATGGTATCACATGCCTGGACCGTGCTGAGCCGGTGTGCTATGATGATGGAAGTCCTGCTGGCCATGAGGCGGTTTATGGCATCGTGAATCCTGATTTCAGACCTGGAATCCATATAGGAGGTCGCTTCGTCAAAAATGATCAGGTCGGCATTTGCTGCAAATGCCCTGGCAATACAGACCAGTTGTTTTTCCCCGCTTGAAAGGGGTCGCCCGTCCTGGTGAATTTTGGTGTAAAGGCCCTGGTATCGGTCAAAAAGAAAATTACAGTTGGCCAGTTTCAGGGTATGTTCCAGCATGGCATCTGTCTGGCCGCTGCCGGGAGGAAGGATATTGTCCTTGATGGTCCCGGAGAAAAGGACCGGGTCCTGCATGACCAGGGCCATTCTCTGCCGGACATTTGACATGGCAAAGGTGCCCTGGTCCTTGCCGTTGACCAGAATTTTTCCGGAATCCGGCGCATAAAAACCGGACAGCAGGTTGATCAAAGAGCTTTTACCTGCCCCGGTGCGGCCGACGATTCCGATAGAATGCCCTTCAGGCAGAAAAAAGCTGATATCCGTGAGCACGGGTTGATTTTCATGGTATGAGAAACAGACATCCTTGAATTCGACTGACTGGATGGAGGAAAGGTTGTTGTCTCCCTTGGCGCGCCGTTGAAGAGCCGGTTGATGATTGAAAATGGTGAAAATGCGTTCACCCGATGCAAGGGCATTCTGAAG
>CAYNHL010000106.1:0-2248 GCA_964397015.1 uncultured Desulfobacterales bacterium
TTTCTTTCTGGTATTGTCCTTCAGAACCACTTTTCTCTCCTGCAGGCCACAATGCCTGTTTTTTCTATCAAGGTTGAAATTATTTATGTGCTGAAAATAAGTCTGTTTAATGGCATGTCAAGGCATAAATTGGGGGAAGGACAGGAAAAAGAGTAAGGGTTCCGGCCGAGCGGAAGCGAAAGAAAAATTGCATGACCGGGATCGATCCATGACACAGAAGGGCTCACTTATCGCTGCTTCCTTCCGGACCTGACGAGGTTCATGGCCTCCTGTTGCAAGGCGACCGGTCAGAATGAATCTTTTATCCAGCTCAGCCGGAACTTTATCTTATATATGTTTTCAGTTGGTTTTTCAAGAGCAATCTTCATATTATATATTGTTGCACTATGTCCCCAAAAAAGTCTGTTTTACGGACTCAAGACAACTGGGTTCTCATGAAATATTAGACGTCAAAGGCTTGCCAATCTTTATATCAAATGGTATTTAAGATGTATTGTTCATGAGTCAAGGGTATTGACAGTTTCATATTTTGTTTTTCGCAGAGGAGATGCACATGAGTGAAATAATCAACCAGGGAGACCTGACAATTGTCAAACCCGGTATGGATGTGGTAGCATCCATGGCCGAAGATTTTAAAAATGAGCTGCTTGGGGCGATCCAGGAGTCTTCAGGCGATGTTGTAATTGACCTGGCAGGTTCCGAAATGGTGGATTCCGTGGGCATTGGTGTCATTATCGCTGCTCATAATACCCTGAACCAGAGCGGGCGGCAACTCAAGGTCGTGAATGTGAACAAGGATGTATACGGGCTGTTTACCACCATGCGCCTGAACCGGCGGTTTACAGTCGAAGGGGTGTAGCACACCGGATGAATACCGGGAAAATACGGGGTTTTGTGTTTCTGTGCGCTGTGCTTTTAGGAGCATTGGCGTTGAGTATTGTCACGGGCTGTACCCGGGAATCAAAAGATGATGATTTTAAAAGGGTTTCAGAACTTATTGCCGATCGGAACAAAGCCCGGCAATCCATGAAAAGTTCGTCCCGGGATACAGATGAGTCCAGGCAGCCGGGGGTTGAAGACCGGGCCGCAGTGAAAGATTCCGATACGGCATCCCCTGAAGAGGAGATTTTATCCATTGTTTTATATGAAGAAGATGTGAGGATTGTGAGTCAGGGATCCGGAAAACTTCTGGCCAGGGGAGTTGCCTATATCAACAAGCAGGGACAGATTGTCCGTTTGAAAATAGTCAACGAATGATGCTACCGGCCCCCTGGAAGCGGCTTTCGATTGGACCCTGACGGCAGGTCAAAAAAGCCGTTGCCGCTGTCTTTTTTCTCCTGTGCGGGTTCTGCCTCTGGTTCTTTTGGTAAAGAGTCCTTTAGGGCTGTCGTTTCGTCCGGGACTTGAAATTCATCGGCCTGTTCACTGTCAACTCCAAGTTCCTGTTCATATTCCTTGATTTTCATGTTGGCCTTATAAATCACCTGCACCGATTTTTCCTGAACTTCTTTTAATTCTTCAATGGTCTTGTCTTTGGCTTTTATCTGTTTTTTCAGGACATCGACAATCCGGTTGTATTTTTGTTTCTGCTTGTTTTCAGCTGACTTGGTCATGGTCTGGGTCAGGAAAATATTGATTAGTTCGGCTACCAGTGCAATGATGGTGACAAATATCAGACCATCGCTTTGAAGATAGTAAAGGATAAATACTACAATGATGCAGGTGAAAAAAACCATTGTTAGAAGCGCTGAATTTGATGGGTTGTTTTCATTGTAATAGTCCTGCCGCCCGTGTCCTTGTTTTTTTTGTTTCAGGTATTGGGTTTTTCCTGGTCTGTATCCAGTTTACACATATACTACATACAATTGATAGTGCAAGAGAACAAGTGAAAAATTAAGTTGTGCTTTTCAAGGCTAAAGGCAAAAAGGGGGTGGTCGGGGCGGAGAGATTTGAACTCCCGACATCCTGCTCCCAAAGCAGGCGCGCTACCAGACTGCGCTACGCCCCGTTTGCTGCATCAAACAAAAATAGACTTTTATCATCTGCAGCATGAATTTGCAAGTGGATTTTTTCTTCCATCTTGACATATACCGTAAAAAAGTTTATCTTAGAACATTTGTCATGTTTTCAATGCCGTGTTTTCACGGCGCGGCTCCAGACCGCATGTACAATGGATCATGCATGATGGATCTTTAATTTTGAAACTATTATTCACTATCATTTATTTTTGACAGGAAGGCTTAAGATG
>CAYNHL010000106.1:2261-12796 GCA_964397015.1 uncultured Desulfobacterales bacterium
AAAAGCACCGTGAAAAAGGTTCTGTCCTTTGAAATTCCAAAGGAAACAATAGCAAAGGAACTGGACAATGCATACCGGGAATTGAAGAAGACAGCAGATATCAAGGGATTCAGGAAAGGAAAAATCCCTAGAAAGGTGCTGGAAAACCGGTTTTCAGGAGATGTGCATTCCAATATAACATCCCGCCTGATCCAGGATTCTTTTGTGGATGCGGTCACGGAGCATAAGCTTCATGTGGTCGGCAGTCCTGAAATGGACCCCCCTGAGCTGGACCCGCAAAGCGATTATGCATTTGAAGTCACCGTCGAGGTCAAACCTGAAATAGAGGCTGTTGAATTTGACGGGATCAACATCGAAAAAAGACAGTATGAGGTATCTGAAGCTGAAGTTGACAGCCAGATCTACATGATCCAGAAAACAATGGCCAAAAAGAAAACTGTGACAGAAGAAAGGCCGGTTAAAGAGACAGATTACGTTTTGATCGATTATGAGGGATTCTTTGAAGACAAGCCGTTTGAAAAAACTCCCAGGATTGAAAATTACGTGATGGCGGTCAATAACACTACAATGCCGCCCGAGTTTTCCGAAAAGCTGATCGGTGCCATAGCCCCCCAGGACCTGGAAATTGAAGTGACATACCAGGATGATTACTTTGATGAAAATCTCTGCGGCAAAACCATTTTGTATAAAGTGGCTCTAAAGGAAATCCAGGAAGAAATTCTGCCTGAGATCAATGATGAGCTGGTCAAGGACCTGGGCCAGTTTGAAACTATTGAGGATGTAAAAAAGTCCATTCGCGAGAACTTAGGGAAGGGTTATGAACAGAGGGTTCACCATGAAATGTCTGAGCAGGTGTTCACCCATCTGCTTGATAAATATCAGTTCGAGGTGCCGGATGCGATGGTAGAGGCTGAGCTTGACGGGATAGTCATGGAGGCGGAACAGGCATATGCACAGAATGGGAGTTCGCTTGAATCCATTGGACTGAGCCGGGAAAAACTGAGAACCGATTATAAAGACGTTGCGGAAAAACAGGCCAGGAGACATTTGATTCTGGACAAAATCATCACCCAGGAAAAGCTTGAACTGACCGATGAAGAGCTTGAAGAAAGTTTTGAAAGGATGGCCAGGGGGATGAATGCATCAGTGGATGCGGTAAAGAATTATTTCAAGATGGACCCGAAACAGCTGGACTATTATAAACATACAGAGCTTGAAAAAAAAGCTGTGAGTCTTATCATAGAAAGAGGAGTGATGACCGAAGTGTCGCCTGATGCTGCCGACGACCAGGCGGACATTGAGAATACCGCCGAACCGGAACAACAGTAAGGCCTTATTGGCCGAAAAAACAATATTTTGCAAAATGATGCAAATAAAATGCTATCAAAAAGGAGTTGAGCCGTGCCATTAGTACCAATGGTTGTAGAACAGAGTAATCGAGGGGAAAGGGCCTATGATATTTATTCACGCCTTCTCAAGGACCGGATTATCTTCCTGGGATCGGCCGTGGACAATGAGGTCGCCAATCTGATTGTTGCCCAGATGCTTTTTCTGGAGTCAGAGGACCCGGAAAAGGACATCAGTTTTTACATAAATTCGCCCGGGGGTATCGTGACATCGGGCCTGGCAATATATGATACAATGCAGTATATCAAGCCCGATGTCTCGACAGTCTGTATCGGCCAGGCCGCAAGTATGGGGGCTCTTCTGCTCGCTGCAGGCGCCAGTGGAAAGAGATATGCACTGCCCAATTCCAGGATACTGATTCACCAGCCTCTCGGAGGAACCCAGGGACAGGCGACGGATATCGAGATCCAGGCCAAGGAAATACTGCGCCTGAAAGATATGTTGAGCCAGATTCTTTCCGGGCATACAGGGCAGAAGATCGAAAAAATTGCCCATGACACTGACCGGGATTTTTTCATGTCGGCCGAGGAAGCAAAGGCTTATGGTGTCATTGACCGGGTTGTGGCGGACAGAAAAGAGATAGAACAAGATTCAGACAGTTCAAAGGATACCTGATATGGACCGGAAAAATGATACAACCGATCAGTTTTTCTGTTCTTTTTGCGGTAAAAATCAAAAAGAAGTTCAAAAACTTATTGCAGGGCCAAGCGTATATATCTGCAATGAATGCGTAAAACTCTGCGGCGATATCATCGAAGACGAGCAAAAGGGTAAGCAGGCCGATAGTGATGAAAAGCAGACATTCCTGACTCCAATGCAGATCAAGGAAATTCTCGATACATATGTGATTGAGCAGGACAAGGCCAAAAAAGTGCTCTCCGTTGCCGTGTACAACCATTACAAGAGACTTTTTTCCACTGCTGCCAAGGCAGATGACGATGTTGAAATACAAAAAAGCAATATTCTGATCATCGGCCCGACCGGGTGCGGTAAAACACTTTTGGCACAGACCCTGGCCCGTTTCCTCGATGTTCCGTTTGCCCTGGCTGATGCCACCGCGTTGACCGAGGCCGGGTATGTCGGTGAAGATGTCGAAAATATCGTTTTATCCCTGGTCCAGAACGCGGATTATGATATTGAAAAAGCCCAGCGGGGCATTATCTATATTGACGAAGTGGATAAAATTTCCCAGCGGGGCGACAATCCTTCCATTACAAGGGATGTGTCCGGCGAGGGGGTTCAGCAGGCCCTGTTGAAAATAATAGAAGGCACTGTCGCCAGCATTCCACCCAAGGGGGGCAGAAAACATCCCCAGCAGGATTACGTAAAAGTTGACACAACCAATATCCTGTTTATTTGCGGCGGCACCTTCACCGGGCTCGAAAAGACAATCGAGCGCCGTATAAGAAAAAAGACAATGGGGTTTGGTGCCAAACTGGTCAGCAACCAGGAAAAAAATATCGGCGAGCTTCTCGATCAGCTCAAGCCTGAAGACCTGATCCAGTTTGGACTGATACCGGAATTCCTTGGCAGGCTTCCGGTCGTGACCACCATTGGAGAGCTTAATGAAGCATCCCTTGTAAAAATTTTGACAGAACCCAAAAATGCCCTGGTCAAGCAGTACCAGGAACTGTTCCGTATGGAAGGAATCGATCTTCAGTTCACGGATGAAGCACTCCAGGCCATGGCCAGGGAAGCTGTTTCCAGAAAATCCGGAGCAAGGGGACTGCGGGCTATTTTGGAAGAGACAATGCTGGATATCATGTATGAACTGCCTTCCAAGGAAAATGTCAAAGAATGCGTGATTGGAGAAGAGGTGGTGTTGAAAAAGGAAGCCCCGATTCTCCTTTATGAACAGTCCAAGAAACAGGCATGATAATCTGAGTTGTTTTTTCTATGATCAAAATATCGAAGTTATTTAATTCCGATGACGGACCTCCATTGAAACAGAACCTGCCCCTGGTCCCCTTGAGGGATATGGTGCTGTTTCCCCGAATTACAGCCCCGGTGTTCGTGGGGCGTGAAAAATCAATAAAGGCACTCTCAGCTGCCATGGCGGCGGATAAATTGATTTTTCTGTCCACCCAGAAAGATCCGGATATCTTGAGGCCCCGGGTGACAGATATTCACAGTATCGGTACCGAAGCCAGAATCACCCAGATGCTCAGATTGCCTGACGGAACCGTAAAAATCCTGCTTGAAGGCATTACCAGGGGTCGTGTCCAGAAAATATCGGATGACGTAGGATACATGTCCGTGGATTACGTGGCTTTAAGTGAAATTCCCTTTCCCGAAGATGAACTCGAGGCCGGTATCCGGACCTTGACGGAATCCGTGGCGGCTTATGCAAAGCTTTCAGGCGCACTGCCAAAGGATTTTTTAAAGAACCTGCAGGGACTGCACAATGATCCCTCTTTTTTCGCTGATACCATTGCGGCCCACATGCCTTTCAAGCTGTCGGAACGGCAGCGCCTGCTCGACTGTATCTCTGTGGAGGAAAGGTTTTTTCTGCTTTTGAAACTGATACAGCAGGAAACCGAGATATTTACCGTGTCCCAGAAAATAAAGGGCCGCGTCAAAGACCAGATGGAGAAGCTGCAGAAAAAACATTATCTCAATGAGCAGATGCGGGCCATCAAAAAGGAGATGGGAGAAGACGAGGGGAGCCAGGAATACAGGGAGCTTGAAAACAGGATCAAAAAGAAAAGGCTTCCAAAGGATGCAGCGGCTGTGGTCCGGCGAGAGCTTGACAAGCTGAAAATGATGTCCCCCATGTCTTCGGAGGCAACGGTGGTCCGTAATTACATAGAATGGATCATCTCGCTTCCATGGTACCGGAAAACCCGCGCCAAAACCGATATAGACAAAGCCCTGCGCATACTCAACCAAGATCATTACGGGCTTGAAAAACCCAAAAACCGTATTCTTGAATACCTTGCGGTCCAGGTTCTCGTGGAGAAGATAAAAGGACCGATATTATGCCTGGTCGGTCCCCCGGGGGTTGGAAAAACATCGCTGGCCAGGTCAGTGGCGTCTGCAACAGGGCGGGCTTTTGCGAGGATTTCTCTAGGCGGGGTCCGGGATGAGGCTGAAATCAGGGGGCACCGTCGCACCTATGTAGGGGCGATGCCGGGAAAAATAATTCAAACCCTGAAAAAGACCGGATATTCCAATCCGGTGTTCTGCCTGGATGAAGTGGATAAAATGAGTGCCGATTTCAGGGGAGATCCCGCTGCAGCACTTCTTGAGGTCCTGGACCCGGAACAGAATAAAAATTTTTCAGATCATTATCTTGAAATTGACTATGATCTTTCAGAGGTCATGTTCATCACTACTGCCAACACTCTTTATGATATACCTGCCGCCCTCCAGGACCGCATGGAGATCATACGGATACCGGGTTACACAGAGTATGAGAAAGAAAAGATAGCCAGGGGATTTTTAATTCCTAAACAGCTTGGGGAAAACGGTCTTGATAACTCCGATGCCGTATTTTCGAAAAATGCGGTACTTGAAATTATCAGGCGGTATACAAGGGAAGCCGGAGTTAGAAGCCTTGAACGTGAAATTTCATCAGTCTTGAGGAAGATCGCCAGAGATATCGTTCAGACCAGGAAACGGAAATGCCGGCGTATTTCAACCACCTCGGTTGCAAAGTATTTAGGCCAGCCGCGTTTCAGGGACAGTGCAGTTGAAAAGGACGATAAAATTGGAATTGTCACCGGTCTGGCATGGACCCAGGCAGGTGGTGAGCTTTTGACCATAGAAGCGGTTTCCATGCCTGGAAAAGGCAGGGTTTCAGTGACTGGTAAGCTTGGCGACGTGATGAAAGAATCCTCCCAGGCCGCTGTATCATATGTCAGGTCGCGCAGCAGTGAGCTCAATGTGCCTGAAGATTTTTACAAGGAGCTGGATATTCATATTCATGTGCCGGAGGGAGCCATTCCAAAAGACGGTCCATCTGCCGGCATAGCCATGTGTACGGCAGTTGTTTCAGTTTTGACCGGCAGGCCTGTTCGAAGAAATGTTGCCATGACCGGTGAGATTACGCTGAGGGGAAGGGTGCTTCCGGTGGGCGGGCTAAAGGAAAAACTGCTTGCCGCCCATGCAAACGGCATAAAAAAGGTAGTTATTTCCACTGAAAACAAAAAAGATATCAAGGATATTCCATCATCGATTCAAAAGCAGCTGGATATTGTATGCGCATATGACATGGGAGAGGTTCTGTCCCAGGCATTGCATTGATATCTGTCATGCGCAGGGATAACAGATATCAATGCCTGGACAGTCGGCAGGATGGCCTTATTTTACCGAAATAACGGGACATTCGGCGTTAAGAATTACAAACTGCGCTGCAGATCCAAACAGCAGCTTGCCGACTTTTGAGCGGCTTTTTACCCCGATAATGATTTCATCGGCACCACGCTCCTTTGAAAACCGCACAATATCTTCTCCTGCTTCAAGACCCCGGATCAACAGGTGGGTTTCGCAATCAATGTCCTGGTCAGTCATATAGGCCCTGGCCGCATCCAGGTTTGCCTCAGCCTTTGCAATCTGTTTTCCATCCGCACTGTCGCCTCCCGTCATGGATGTGACAACCAGCACTTTTGCGTCAAAGGCTTTTGCATGCTGAGCTGCCAGGTTTAACAAATCCTTGCCGACATTGGTCCCTTTGTAGCCCACCAGAATTTTCATTTCCTACTCCTGTTTTTTGGTTAAAAAAAGTATCTTTTACATATGTGATTTGGCATAGTTTATCAAGGGTAAAAATTTGGCTAAGGCAGCATTTATTTTGCTTGACAGGGCCTTTCAATGCTGTTATAAACTCTCTTGATTTTCGGGCGATTAACTCAGTTGGGAGAGTGCAACCCTTACAAGGTTGAAGTCGCAGGTTCAAGCCCTGCATCGCCCACCACAGACAGTGAATACGGGGGTGTAGTTCAGTTTGGTCAGAACGCTTGCCTGTCACGCAAGAGGTCGCGAGTTCGAGTCTCGTCACTCCCGCCACAATAATAAAAAGGACCTGGTCTTTGAATTTGATCAGGTCCTTTTTTTATCTGCTATAGCAGAACTCCGGTCCATATTCCCGGACAGTTTGAAATCAATTAAAGAAAGACCAGTTAAAACAAATAAATCAATCAGGCTGATGAATGCCTGAGGTTCTCCTAGTTTGATAACTATAAGGATGCAAAAAATAAAAGCTGACCCATTGCCAAACAAACACAGCGTTTTAACAGACTTTTCATTTGTTTTTATTCTGGAAATATTGATAAAGCTAAGAAATACAAATGCCAACCCTGTTCCAGCAAACCATAAAGCATTAACATCAAACGTTTTATAGAACATCGGTGTCAATATTGTGTGAATAGAACCTAAAAATAAAAGCAGGGCAGTAAAAATATAATCTATTTTTCTTCTCACAATTTTCTCCTTAAAAAACATAATCGCGGTGCTGACCGGCGGCGCAGTCGCCGTGAACGTCGCTGATCAGCCGTGCGGCTTTTATTACGTCGGTTGAATTAGCTTTGTTGTGAGATTATTCGTAATGACTCCACATCCGGAGTATTTTAACAACTTTTTCTTTAGTAAGTACCTGATAAACTAATCTATGCTGAATGTTGATTCTACGAGAATATGCCCCTGATAAATCGCCAATGAGTTTTTCATAGGGAGGTGGTGTTTGAAACGGATTTTCTTTTATTGTCTCAAACAAAGTAGAAGCCTTTTTTTTGAGACCAGAAGAGGCTAATTTTTTTGCATCTTGTAGGGCATGTTTTGTAAAAACAATGCGCCAACTCACCAGTCAAGGTCCTCCGAACAATCTTCAATGGGAGTGCTTAAACCTTCGATGATGGATTCTCGCATTCCCGGTATATTAACCAGAAACATAGTTTCTTGGATTGCTTTCCAATCACTTTCAGATAGAAGGATAGCATTCCCCCTTTTGCCAGTGATTGTAATCGGTTCATGAGTTGATGCTGTTTCATCAATTAGCCGGTATAATTTTTTTCTTGCTTCTGTTGCGGTTAGTGTAGCCATATTGCACCTTTAGGTTTGTTGAATAAAAGATACGACATTCCGTACGCATTGTCAAGCGATTACACATAATAAGCAAATATACTGATCCGGGATTTTTTTTAACGGGAAAAAGTAATATTCCGGGTCATCCGGCCGGCCCGGACCGGTTCAAACCGGTCAAAGAAAACATCCCGGACCCATTGGCCCTGTTCCCACAAGAGCTTATAGCCTTTTGTGGCTTTGGCCGGTTTTACGCGGTTTCTCCATCGGGCAAGTTCCTCCGGGGTTCCTTTTCGTTTTGGACCGGCGGTTCCATACAGTCGGATTCCGGGCCAGGTTTGGAATGATCCTTTAAACAGACTTTTTAACCAGAACCATTTGCCGTTGTTGATGGCCATGATACAGATGGCCTGATTTTGTTCCAGGTTCCGGGGGGTGTTTACAGGAAATTCATCCCAGAAATAGCCCTGGCAGTTTTCTGTGAGCATGAGTGAGCCGATGGGGGCGATATGGGGTGTGCCGTCCGGATTAAGGGTCGCCAGCGAAACATAAAAATTGGTTTTAAGCCCCTGGTTCACGAGCCTGACAAGCTCCGGCCAATACGTCTGGATCGTCATGGTAATATTCTCCTTCAAGTTAATAAAGTACCGGGTATGGGATGCCTGGTTATTTTGATGTTTTACTCCGGCCACTCCCATTGGTTTCGAAAGGTGAGACAGGCCTGCATCTGTTCAAAAATCCGGATCAGACCATAACGGGTCCGGTCCAGGAATACAAAATCCGGGTTCATCTCGATATGATGCCGCAACCGGTAAATGCGCTCTCTGACAGGTTTTAACTGAGAAATGAAATCCGGGTGCTTACTGAAATCAAAATATTCTTCCGTAAAGAGCCTTCCAAATACCGGACGAAATTCAGTGAGGGCGTGGAACAGTTCTTCCCTTATGTCAGGGCCGGCCTTTGGGGAAATGATATGAAATGTATCCAGAAGCTCGAGATAGGTTTCTTTTTTTCCGGATACCATCACCTTTGGAATCCGGGCGTATTTATCCGTAAAAGAATGGCCCAGGTGTTTTACACAGCCAAAATCCACGAGCCCTACGGTCAGGTCGTCGGCGATCAGGAAATTGCCGGGATTGGGGTCTGCATGGATGCAGTGCAGCCCGTAGAGACATTGGATGAAAAGATCCTGGAGCGATTGGGCCACACGGTTGCGCATTTTTCTTGAAGGAGACTTTTTCAGCCAGAGATCCAGGGGTGTTCCATTGAAAAAATCAGTACTGATGACAGCCTTATGGCTGATTTCTTCATCCACATCCGGGATATGAACGTCTGCCAGGTTGAGCCGGGACTTGAAAAACCGGATATTTTCCGCTTCTTTGCGATAATCGATTTCTTCGAGCAACCGGGTCTGAATCTCATCCAGGGCCGGTTTCAAAAGATGGTAATCTCCAAGGGGGCGCAGTATGGATCGTACGAGAGACATGTCGTTTTCAATGGTGCCGGCAATCCCCGGATATTGAATTTTTACAGCCAGCGCCTTATTGCTGCGGGAGACCGCATGATGGACCTGCCCGAGACTGGCGGCTGCGAATGCCTTGTCATCAAAGGATTGAAACAGGTTTTCCGGCGAGTTGCCCAGGCTGGTTTGAATGGCCTTTCTCACCATGGCCCGGTTAATGGGCGGGACCTGGTGATAGGATTTTTCCAGTTCTTTCCGGACCGCCTCCGGAAAAACATCGGTTTCCAGGCTGAGTTGCTGGGCGATTTTAAGGGCGGTTCCCTTGAGCAGGGTCATGGCTTTGAACAGGATGTCGGCGGTCTGGCGGTTTAGAGTTTCCCGGGCCGAACTCCGGCAGGATTCGGACAGGAAGGGCCGCTTGACCCAATATGATACCATCTTGCCGCCAACTTTTGCCATGGTCTTTCCACCGGTCATACCGCGCTGCCATTTATTTTCCGGGATCAGATTTTTCATGGTATCTCCCCAGGAATGCCTCTTTGATATGATGTGCGGTGTGGACATGTTCCCGGATCAAATCCATCCGGCTGAGCACATGATTTTTAAAAAGGAACATGCCCATATCAAAAAACTTATCCATCAGGCCGGATTTCAGGATCGCACAGATCAGGTCCAGGCTCTTGTCGATCAGTGCAGTCGTATGGGTGAATCCCGGTGAGCGGTCGGACAGCCAGTACATCACGGCCATGACATAAAAATCCCAGAAGATCCGGACAATGACTTCCTGGAACATCAGCCCTGGAAATTCACCGTTTTTTACTGCCTGATCCAGACGGTTTCTTACCCGTAAAAGAAACTTGTCGTGAATCGGTTTCAGGCGGCTGAAATTGTGGCTCATGGAAAAGAAGATATCCTTGAAAGTCATGTCTACAAATTCCCGGTCCGCCAGATAAAGATCCAGGCTGTTTTCAAGAAAGGCCTGGAGGGATTCCTGAAAACTGAAGGATTCAAAATTTGGAATTTTATCCGCCCTTGCCGCGCATGCCTCCAGATGATCCTCATAATAGGCATAAAGGATATCCTCTTTGCCGGGGAAATAATTGTAAATCGTTGCGTCACCAATGCCTGCTGTTTTGGCAATTTGCCTCATGGTGGCGGATTTAATTCCTTTTTCCGTCATGATATCCACGGCTGCCTGAATAATGGCCTGGCGCGTCTCCAGTTTCTGTTCTTTGCTGACTTTCATAAATCCCACCTAAAAAGAATATACTATTTATAAAATGGATATATTTTGGATTTAATATATATGAATTTCTGTTTAAGTCAAGGCTTTTTTAAAAGTTTTTAACCGGCCATTATTAACGGCATCGCCGAATCAAAAAATCCATTTGACAAATAAAATTGATCTCCTCCGCGGAGTGATGGAACATGATCCTGACTTACTAAGTCTGTTTTTTGAAGGCTTTGCCGTGACAAGACAGTCAGGTGGCCAGCAGTGAACTTGCAAAACTGTATGGGAAATTCAGAAAAGCACTTGAAATCTGTCTTGAAACAGCAAAGGAATTGAACCGCATCCAGCCCGCTCTTTTTGTCGAAGCCCAGGTTGCAATCATTACCGGGATCATCGATGGCATGGGACTTCAACTTA
>CAYNHL010000107.1:0-7065 GCA_964397015.1 uncultured Desulfobacterales bacterium
AAACCGCACACTCATCCCCGATATTGGCGCCGGGTGCAATTCCCAGTCCTCCGACCTGGGCGGCAAGGGCATCTGATATATAGTCTCCGTTCAGGTTAGGACAGGCAATCACATCAAACATTTTGGGCCGCAGCAGCACTTCGGCAAAAACCATGTCCGCAATCCGGTCCCTGATCAGCACCCTGCCCTGCGGCAAAATACCCTCATGTTTTTCATACAGCCTGTCCTCTGTGATCACCCGGTCGCCGAAAGTATCGATGGCCGCTTCATAGCCCCATTTCCGAAATCCACCTTCGGTAAATTTCATGATATTGCCCTTGTGCATCAGGGTTACACTGGGGCGATCATTATCCAGGGCATACTGAACCGCCTTGATGACAAGGCGTTTTGTCCGTTCAGGCGACATGGGCTTGATGCCTATGGCACAGGATTGTGACAGGGTACAACCAAGATCGTTGTTCAGCATGTCAAGCACCCTGCCTGCTCCACTGGAGCCTGACGCCCATTCTACACCGGCATACAGATCTTCGGTGTTTTCCCTGAAAACCACGATATCTACATCTTCCGGATGCTTTACCGGGACAGGCACCGGAGGATAATACCGGACCGGCCGGATACATGCATACAGGTCCAGTGCCTGGCGGATACGGACATTCAGGCTCCGGATGCCCCGGCCCACAGGTGTTGCCAGCGGACCTTTTATGGCAACTTTATGCATTCGTATGTCAACAAGCACCCGGTCATCCAGCCACTGCCCGGTTGCATCAAAGGATTTTTCACCGGCCAGCAGCTCGACCCATGCTATCTGCCGGCTTCCATGATAGGCATGGTGAACAGCCGTATCGATAACGTTCCTGGCCGCAGGCCAAATATCTTTTCCGATCCCGTCTCCCTCTATAAAAGGGATGGCCGGAAAATCGGGGACACAAAGTCCCCGGGGTCCTTGACTTATAAGTTGTTCTCCCATCAATTGACTCCTGCTGCATGAATTTTTCGCTGCCGGACAACTTCATACATGGCAATACCGCCGGCAACAGATGCATTTAACGATCCGACCGGCCCTTTGACAGGCAGCGTAATTAAAAAATCACACTGTTTTTTTACCAGCGGCCGTATGCCTTTATGTTCCGAACCCACCACCAGGGCAAAGGGCCCTGTCATATCCGCATCGTACAACGGGGTATCGCCTGCCGCATCAAGTCCGCCGACCCATACACCGCTTTCCTTGAGCTGCTGAAGGCAGGCTGCCGTATTGGTCATGACATATATATCCGTATGCTCCATGGCACCTGCCGAACTCCTGGAAACTGCCGGTGAAGGCGGCACGGTCCGGTCTTTAGGTATGAACACGGCATCTGCACCTGCACAAAGGGCGGTACGGATCAATGCCCCCATGTTGTGAGGATCTTCCATTGTCTCCAGCACCAGAACAAACAGGGCGCCGTTTGTCTTGTCCATGCTGCCTTTAAACCGGGACGCAGGCATGAGCGGAAACCGGCCGGCCTCGAGTACAACTCCCTGGTGGGTTCCTCCGTTTGAAGCAGTATCCAGTGTCTTTGAATCGGTTTCCTTTACCGGTACAAAATATTTTTGTGCAAGGGTCCGGATAAAATCGTTTCGTTTTCCTGTTTTCCCCCTTGAAACAAGCACCTGGTAACAGATCCGCCGGCCGGCTTTCAAGGCTTCCCTCACACAATGGTAACCGTAAAGAATTTCTATTTTTTCCTGCGGCGGCAAATTTATGACAGTTCCTTTTTAAATATTTCGATCAACCGGGTCCTGGCCTCGTTTAAATCATCGTTAACAATGCAATACCGGTAGGCATCTTTTTGCTCCATTTCGTTTTGTGCATTTTCAAGCCGCCTGCGGATCACTTCATCACTGTCTGTTCCTCTTTGTTTCAGGCGATGTTCCAGGACTTCAAGGCTGGGCGGCATGATGAAAATGGTTACAGTATCAGGATAATTCTGTTTTACCTGGCAGGCACCCTGGACATCGATTTCCAAAAGCAGGTGGACACCTGACCGGATCGCATCGAGCGCCTTTTCCATATGGGTACCGTAATAATGACCGTGTACTTTAGCCCATTCCAGCCATTGGCCCTTGTCTATTCCGGCTTTAAACTCGGCCGGGCTGATAAAGAAATAATCCCGGCCGTCCACTTCTCCAAAACGTGGTGGACGGGTGGTGTGGGACACGGAATAAACCACCTGGGGAAAAGTATCTAAAACAGCCCGGGTCAATGTGGTTTTGCCGGCTCCGGACGGCGCGGAGATCACGAATATTTTAGCTGATGGCTTATTGCCGGATGATGTCATGTTTTTTTCTTCTCTTCGGGTTGATCTTTTGGAGGCTGTTCTTTTGTAAGGATTGAAAACCGCTGGGAAATTGTTTCCGCCTGTATGGCCGATAAAATGACATGATTGGAATCGGTAATCACCATGGCCCGTGTTTTCCTTCCATGGGTTACGTCGATCAGGCGCTTTTCATCCCTGGCCTCATCTTTCAGGCGTTTCATGGGGGATGAATTCGGTGACAGGATTGTCACCACCCGGTCGGCCACTACCGTATTGCCAAAACCAATATTCAACAAGAGGGTTTCCATCTGGTCACCTGCCTGATTGCGGTTTACAGTTATTCAATGTTCTGGACCTGTTCCCTTATCTGTTCAAGAACCGATTTAAGGGCCACCACCCGGTGGGACAACTCAGAGCTGCCGGCCTTGGATCCAATGGTATTGAATTCGCGCCCGAACTCCTGAATCATGAACCCAAGCTGCCTTCCGGACGGTTCCATAGAAGATAAAAATGCCCTGAACTGCTTTACGTGGCTGTGAAGTCTTACAATTTCTTCTGAAACATCTGATTTGTCCGACAAAATTGCGGCCTCCTGTGCCAGCCGGGATGGATCTATATCCTGGGTATCCCTTGTCAGCCAGGCAATTTTTTCCATCAATCTTGCTTTGTAATGTTCAGGAATCGCCCGGGCCATTGTTTCAATTTCTCCAAGGCTTTCTTCAATGACAAAAATGCGCTGTTCAAGATCCTGCTTGAGATTACGGCCTTCAGCTTTTCGCATGTCATCCAGTTTTCGGGCGGCATCGGTGACTGCCCCGGACACGGCGGCCCACAACAGGTCTGTATTGATTTCTTTCACGCGGGGCAGGATTATATCTCTTCCGGCAAGGACCTGGTCCAGAGTCACGGGAGACGAAATCCCCAGCATGGTCTTAAGATCGTTCAAGGCATTGAAAAAGGACAGTGCCTTTTGTTCATCAACGGCAAACCGGTCCTCGTCCGGCTCGTTGTCCTCGATGCGTATCCGGATTTCGATCCGCCCCCTGTGATGAAAGGCCGTGATAATCTTTTTGATCTCATCTTCAAAGGCCTGGCAGCTTTCCGGCATATGGAAAACCAAGTCCAGGTATCTTGAATTATAGGACCGGATGGTCACCATTGCCAGGATATTATCCCGGACAACCGTGGTTTCGGCAAAAGCCGTCATGCTTTTTATCATGGTTTCACCTTTTTTTGCTGGTGCAGATCCCATTTATATTTCTGCCGTACTTTTTTCAAAAAATGAATCACGGGAGGCGATGCATAGTCCGGATAGGTCCAGTCCAGAGGAACAAACTGTTTGTTCCGGTATAAAAGTGTCAGATCGGCATATACCCGGCTGCCGATATATATCCTGTGGGCAAAATCCTTTCCAGTGGCCAGGATAAAACGTGATGACAGCATGCAGCCCGGATCGATATTGACCTGGCGGTTGGCGTTTTCCATAAAAAGGGTCTCGACTTCATTGGTCAAAAGCTTGATCCTGCCTAAGCTCCCCTGGTCAACAAGCTGTTGAAACACTGCAAACCGCCTGAACAAGGGAGCTCCCATCTCATTTTCATAATAAGATGTAAAATCGAACTCCAGCCATTTGCTGACCATGTCCAGGGGACCGCCGACATGCTCGAGTTCTTCCATCACCTGGCTGCACAGTTCTTTTCTGGACGTCAAAATGCCTATTACCAGCTTGGCCGGATCGGGGGGTGCAAGCGTACTCATTTTGAGACCGGTTTTGCCTCTTCAATAAGCATTATGGGGATATCGTCCTTTATCTCGTACATCAGGGAGCATCGATCACAGATCAGTCCGTCCCCCTTGTCGTTGAGGTATATATCCCCCTTGCATTTGGGGCATGCCAGAATATCGAGCAGTTCTTTGGAAACAGCCATCATCCTTCTCCTGTAATATCAGGTTATAACCTCGTCAGCGCCTGTTTTACCATGCAGGGTCTGCAGGGTATAATAGGCCCCTTTCATCGCCATCATCTCTTCATGGGTGCCCTGTTCAATTATTTCACCATCCTTGAGCAGGATGATGCGGTCCGCATATTCTATTGTGGACATGCGGTGGGCAATTACAAATGTTGTCCTGCCTGTCATCAGGTTTTTCAATGCTTTCTGCACTATCTGCTCCGCCTGGGCGTCCAGTGCGGATGTAGCCTCATCCAGAATCAGTATGGGTGCATCTTTGATCAGGGCCCTTGCAATGCATATCCGCTGTTTTTCTCCGCCCGACAGCCGGGACCCGAGCTCACCGATAATCGTATCGAACCCTTTTGGAAATCCCCGGATGAAGTCATAGGCATAGGCGGCTTTTGCCGCAGATTCGATCTGGTCATCCGTGGCATCCATCCTGCCGTAACGGATGTTGTCCCTGACCGTTTCATTGAACAAAATGGGTTCCTGTGTGACAATGGACACACGTCCCCGCAGGGATTTGAGCGACAGGTCCCTCACATCATACCCCCCGACCAGCACCCTGCCTGCACTGACATCGTAAAGCCTGGGAATCAGGTTGACCAGTGAGGTCTTGCCGCCGCCGGACATGCCCACCACCGCCAGCACCTCACCTTTTTTGACCGTAAGGTTAATATGTCTGAGAACCGGCGCGTCCTGGGGGCTGTAGGCAAAAGATACATTGTCGAAAGTGACTTCATAGGATTTTTCAGGCAGTGTCACGGGTGATTCTTTTTCAACGATGTCGGATTCTTCCTCCAGGACATCAAAAATACGGGATGCGGCTGCAAATCCTTCCTGGATAATGTTGTTGAGCCTTGAAAGCTTTTTGACCGGATCATACAGCATCATGACAGCCGCCAGAAAGGAAAAAAAAGTACCCGGCGTGTTGACGCCGTTGATCACCTGCATTCCGCCGATATAAATCACGATGGCAATGGCCAGTCCGCCCATGAATTCCATGACCGGAGACGACAGGGCAACCGCCTTCATCTTGCTCATTTCAAAGGAAAACAATGACTGTGTTTTTTCCTTGAATCTTTCTTTTTCAAAATCCTCGAGACTAAAAATTTTAATTATCTTGCTGCCTGTAAAGGTTTCATGCAGAAATGAATTCAGCACAGCCATGGTTTCCTGTGATCCTGTTGAAAATTTCCTGACCCTGCGGCCGAAAAGCACAATGGGGTAAAATGCGACAGGCAGAATGACAATCGCGCCGCAGGCCAGCTGCCAGTTCTGGTAAAAAATGACCCCTGTCAGGGCAATAACGGTTCCAACGTCACGTATCACATTGGTAATGGCCATTGAAACCATTCCCTTGACAATGTTCACATCATTGGTCACCCTGGCCATGAGCACGCCGGTTTTTTCCCTGTGCAGAAAGGAAATGGGCAGGTCCATTACCTTGTCATACAGCGAGTCCCTGAATTCCTTGATGATCTTTTCTCCTACAAAATTCATCAAAAATTCCTGGCCATAGGCACCCACACCCTTGATAAAAAAAATCAAAATGGCCATAAGGGGTAAAAACAGCAGCATCTTTTTGTCTTTGTTGATAAAGATATTGTCAAATACCGGTTCGACCAGGTAGGCGGTCAACCCTGTTGCCGCACCGAAAATCACCATGCAGAAAGCCGCTACCAGCAGGTATTTCCAGTATCTGAATACAATGGACAGAATTTTTTTCCGGCGGGTTCTGGATATCACCGATGATGTGGATTTCATAACCGTATATTTAATAAAACTATGGTATTGTCAATATCAAAAAAAAATGAGAGATTTACTCTCATGACAAAAAATGTCTTTATACCCAATTTTTTAAAGCTTTACAATATGCTGTGGGCCGGTGCACTCCCTTTTCTGAAAAAAAGCAGGCGCCTGGCACAGGGGTTCAGCCAGAGAACAACCTCAGGTCACCTTTGTCCCGCCGATATATGGATACAGGGTTCATCGGCAGGTGAAGCACTGCTGGCGGTCAAGATACTGTCGCAACTGTCCTCTGATACTCCCTTGAGGGTACTGGTAACCACCACGACCCGCCAGGGCCTCGAAGTGTTGTCCAGGGCACGGGCCAATGGCCGTATACCCTCACATATCAGCATGCAGGCCGCCTTTTGTCCCTTTGACATGCCCGATGTCATCACGGACGTGGTAACCGCTGTATCACCGGCTGTAGCGGTGCTGCTCGAAACCGAGTTATGGCCTGCAATGCTTTTTTGCCTGCGGCGGCAGCATGTAAAAATCCTTGTTGTAAATGCAAGGCTTTCCAAAAAAAGTTTTCTTTTATATTCAAAAACAAGGTGGTTCTGGCAGCTGTTCACACCGAACCGTATCCTGGCAACGAGCACCGAGGATGCCAGGCGGTTCAGACATCTGTTTCCCGATGCCTCCGTCTCCAAAATGCCCAATATCAAATTCGATACCGTTGTCACCAGCGAGCCGGACAGCCTGTCCGTTCATGGCGGCCATTTTTCCCGGCTCATCGATACCGGGGCACCGTTTACGGTTCTTGCATCCATCCGCAAAGAAGAAGAGAACCAGGTGATGGATATCCTCAAATACCTGACCCATCATTTCCCGGCCCAGACCATTGCTCTGTTTCCCCGTCACATGCACAGGATCGATGCCTGGAAGGAAAAACTGGCCCGCAGCAACCTGAACTGGCAGCTCAAGTCCGACATAGGTTTGCACCAGATTTTTTTTAAAGTTATTTTATGGGATCATTTCGGCGAGCTGAACCGGGCCTTTGATATTGCCACCTGTGCTTTTGTCGG
>CAYNHL010000107.1:7075-12760 GCA_964397015.1 uncultured Desulfobacterales bacterium
AAGGCCGACGCGGGCGGTGGGCGGCGGTCTGGCCCTGGCCGGGTGCGCCTTTGTCGGCGGCAGTCTCAAGCCCCTTGGCGGGCACAATTTCCTCGAACCTCTCGTCAAGGGGGTCGTGACCGTCACCGGACCTCACCTTGATGATTTCAAATGGGTGCCAGGCGATTTGTTCGACCAGGGCATCCTGTTCAAAGAGGCTGGCTGGGAAGATGTTGCGTGCAAAATGGTATCGATACTCAAAAATCCACCTGACCGTCAGCATGTCCGGGAGAGGGCCCGGCAGTACATTATGAGACACCGGGGCGGGGCACAAACCGCTTGTGATGAAATCAAAAAGGCCCTTGGCTGACCCCATTTTACTCACCAACTGTGAAAGCTGAGTTAGTAAGTAATACCGTCCAGTTCATGCTTCAGGCCCCGGCTCATGAGCCGGTCAATGGTTTCTTCAACCGGCAGACCGTCAAAAAGGACATGATAGACCTCGTCACAGATAGGCAGGTCCACTCCCAGCTTTTTCGACAAATTGTACACCGAACGTGTGGTTTTGACTCCTTCGGCCACCATGCGCATATCCGATATGATATCATCCAGTTTTTTGCCCTGCCCGATCTGGACTCCAACCGTATAATTACGGCTCAAGGCGCCTGTACAGGTCAAAAACAGATCCCCGACACCGGCCAGTCCTGAAAAAGTCAGCGGATCCGCACCCATCTTGCTTCCCAGACGGTTCATCTCGGTCAATCCGCGCGTGATCAGGGCTGCCCTCGGGTTCAGTCCCATATTCATGCCGTCACAGATTCCTGCTGCTATGGCAATTACGTTTTTTACGGCTCCGCCGATCTGGGTGCCCACCGGATCATCATTGACATAAACCCTGAAGCTCGGGCAGGCAAAAACGTGCTGTACAAAGGTCGCCACATCCCTTGATACGGATGCCACAGCCACCACCGTGGGTATACTCATTGCCACCTCTTTGGCAAAACTGGGACCTGAAAGCACTGCAAAACGGTCTCTGGGAACGGCAGGCAGTTTTTCAGCCAGCACGTCCAGCATGGTCATATGGGTTTTGTTTTCAATACCCTTGGACGCTGATACCACGACAGCGGTATCGGGTACGAAAGGCGCCAACTTATGGGCCACATCACGCATGCAATGGGATGGTACCACCACCAGGACAAGATCCTTGCCCGCGACCACCGTTTCAAGATCATTTGACGGAACCAGGTTGTCGGGAAGCCGGGCACCGGGTAAAAACAACCTGTTTTCCCGTTCCAGAGCGATCTGGTCGCAAACCTCTTTTTCAAATGCCCATAAATCAATTCTGAACCCCTGGACAGCAAGGAGCCTGGCAAGGGCGGTTCCCCAACTTCCGGCGCCGACAACGCCGATGGATGTTTTCTCAATGTCAACTGGTATTTTCATAAGGTGTCCTTACAATTATGACAGCCATGTCACCATATTGTTGTTCAGCATGTCCGTTGTTCAAGCAGCTGGCTGTATATACCTGAAATCTTGCTGCGGATCAATGCCGGATTTCCCCCTGCAGCCACGGGTCCTTTGTAAACAGCGGCCGGCAGGAGCCCTAATCCTTGAAAAACACTTTCAGCCGGTCCTGTTCACTAAGGTAAGAATCAATATCTGAAAGGCGGCTGTTCTCACAATGCTCAAACAGCGGCAGGGGCCCGTCGTTAAAAAGACGCAGCCGCTGGATCAATATCCGCTCCAGTACACCGCCATTAAAGACAAATAAATAATCACTGCCCCGCCGGTCATAACATATCCAGTAATCAGATTCGAGAAGGGATAAAGACAATTCAAAAAACTGGCGGTCAGTCAGGTGAAAAACCTCTTCTGGAAAACAGGCCCTTATGGTCCTTATGGAGCGGTTCAGGTTGATACTGTCCAGCACTTCATCCCTGGACATGCCTATCTCGAAGTCTTTGTATCCGGTGCTGGAATAGGAATAAATACCCGTAGGATGCAGTCCGAATACCTCGACAAGGAACACAAGGGCAATCACGCCAAGACCGAAAAGAATCCTCAATGCAGTCTGTTTTGAAGGTTTTGCGGTTTCCATCTCCCCCTTTCAGGCAACAATCTTCAACATCACCATGGCTATTTCAAGCCGATTTTGGTATCATGTGCTGCATATAACCATTCAATGGCAACATTTATCATGACCCATTCAGTGAATCAACCCCATAATGACCGGTTGCGGGCAGCCCTGGACCGAAGGCCGGTATTTCCCGTTGCAAGGGGTGAACTGTGGCTTGGCACCGGCCTTTTTGACCAGGTTGGATATGAAGATACCCTTGACAACCATGTGCGCCTGGCCGCGTCCTTAGGGCAGGACCTGGTCTGCCTGCCGGTGACCGATGGCCGGACGGTCAAACCGGCACTGGGATACCGTTATTTTTCCATCTCCGATTTGAAAACAGCCGCCGTTTCCAGTGATCTTCCGGCAGCCGCTATCGTGGACGGTCCGTTCCAGGAACTGGTCAACCAGACAGGATTGATGTCGGTTTTGACCGGATGGGCCATGCACAGGCAGGATATCATAAGCGCCTATGAGTCACAGTCCGAAAAAGTGCTGTCACTTATCCGCCGGTGCCTGGACCGGGGAGTTCAAGCCCTGGTGATCACCGATGACATGGCTGCCGACCGTGGGCTGCTCATCAGCCCGCCTGATATTGACAGGCTTTGTACCCCTTTTTATACAAGGGCTGTGGCTGATATCCATGCTGCAGGGGTAACTGTTTTCCTGCACTCCTGCGGCCGGATCACCCGCCTGCTTCCCCTGGCTGCATCCTGGGGGATCGACGGCCTGGCCGCCATTCAACTCGAAATCAACGACCCGGGCGACCTGCGCGGCACCCCGTCCAGGGGCCCGGTCATCATGGCGGGCATCGATGCACAAATGCTTGAGCCAGCCCCTTGTGAAACACAGGTATCCCGATTCAAAAAAACCCTGTCCCTCCTCGCCGGTACCGGCGGTTTCATCCTCTGCTCATCCTGCGGCCTTTACAAAAAAACTTTTCTCGAACGGATAAAATTAATTTACCAAACAGCAGACCAGGTTACACAAAACCCCGGGGACCATTTCATATAATCTCTATGTGTGCCCTGTCAATCCAGCCGATTTTATCCCTGGAAAACACTATCTGCAGATGTGTAGGAGTTGTTTTACGCACCTTGACCCGGGTGCCGGCATGCAGATCGAACAGGCCTGTCGCAGCCTGTGACATGCCGGACCGGACCACGGCCGTCCTGGAGATGACAACGGCATGGTTCCTGGACATGCTGTGATAATAATCATACAAAGCCAGGGCAGAAAAGACAATCATCAATGAGACAAGAAACTTTTCCAGGGTCTTTAAGACCGGCCGGTTCATGACACTGCCGATGCCGGCCACAAGGAAAAAAAGTGCCGACATGGCAATGGCCGTGACCTGGATGGTGTTCACCGGCAGAAAGGAAAGCCAGAAAAACAGGATATCGTGCAGGCTCACGTCTGCCGTGCCGGGTTTATCCGTAACCAGGCTCCGTGCATATGCAAGGTTGAACTTCAAATCAGGATCATTGGGAATCCACTTTGCGGCCCTCTCATACCATAAAATGGCCCTGCCAGTGTCACCTGCCTTCAAAAAGGCATTGCCTGTATTGTAATAGAGTTTTCCACTGGTAATGCCTGATCGGGCAATGGATTCAAATTTTTCGGCAGCCCCGGCGTACTGTTGTTCATGGTAAAGCAAAACCCCTTTTTGAAAAGTCTTAATAACATCATCTGCACCTGCTGCCTCAACTTTTCCAGGAGAGCAACAAAATACCATGACAGCGCACAACAACAACGTCAGCAGCTTGAATACGTGTTTTGTCTTTTCCAGAAGCTCAATGCCGGTGTCCCTGTCAACGGACAGGCCACTGAACCTGGCCGACTCAATGTTTGAAACCAGCCGGCTGACCTGGCGTACATCATGGGATGCAAATCCTTTTTTTTCCAAAAGGTCCTCGATCTCCTTGTTTGTCAAGGATTCTGCCGGAATATCGGCCCTCGATCGAATGCGGGCCATGAGACCTGCATGAAGCAGGGACAGAAACTCGGGATCATCCGGAGAAGCTGCCACAGCCTGTTTCAACAGGATCTCGGACCGGCGGGCCATCTGCCGGGCATGGGGAACAGTTTTGTTTTTCAAGCGTAACAGGCCCTTAAAACACCAAAAAAACAGGGCCGGCAACAGGAGCAGCACTGCAAAAATCCATGGAGACATCTGCCTTCGGGATACCAGGACGGAAGGGTCCTCGTCTATGGTCAAAATATCTTTTTGGGTAAACCTGACCGCCTTTTTTTCCCGGGCCCGGTCCATGCTACCCTGTGTGCCAGTAATTTGAGGGGTTGATGCTTTTGATGCCTTGACAGTTACAGGGACAGGATCCGTGGATACGGTCCTGTAACCCGGCATGGTTACATCAAAATAGGTCAGGCTGACCCGGGGAAGGACGAACGATCCATCGGCAAGCGGCACCAGCGCCTTTTTGAAGGTTTTGCTTCCTGAATAGCCTTCCTGCGTGATGGTGATATCCTCTTCAGGATCATCGTCATAGACCTTGAAGACCGCATCGTCCAACTGTATTTTTGGCAGGAGCGCATCCATGATATTGCCTTTCCCGGAAACTGTCACGGTCCAGGTGGCGGATTGACCTACAGTCAAGCTGGATGTATCGATGCCGGATTGAATTTTGAATTCACCCACCAGGCCGGAAAACCTTTTTCCAGCATCAAAGGGAGGCAGGGGTGATACAGTTACCTGCAAAGGCTCAGTGGTCACCCGTACAGGCCTGGTTTTTACGGAAGAAAAAAAACTGTCGCCAAAAAAGCCGTCAAACGGATCACGCCGGCCCTGCTGAGCAATACGGGCGGAAACCACCGCCGGTTCAATGTCATGGACGCCTGATTTTACAGGAACCAGGGAAAACCTGATCTGTGAAACACTGTAGACCCGCCCGTTGATGCGGGTGGTATACTGCTTTTTCTCCCCTATGGGCCTGGCCTCGAACCCATTGAAACCGGGCTCGTGCAGGGTTGCCTGTGAAAAATGAACAGCACTGAACAGCTCGAATGTGTAGACGGCCTGCTGGCCCATGTACAGATTTTGCGAACTGACGGATGCGGTCGCAAAAATATCGTCTTTTTTAGCACCTTCAACCGGGGATTTTTTGACAGAGACAGATATTTTACGGGTACTGACACTTTCATCTCCGGACCGGACCACAAGAGGCCCGATCACCAGATCGCCTTCCTTCAGGGGAAAAAGGCGGTACTGGTAACGGATCTCCTTACTGACACTCGTGTTGACGATACTGACACTGGTACTGGTGCCGATGTATTCCACCTCAAAATCCTTTATTGCCGAGGTGTCGATATCCGCAGTATCCACGTCGGCAATCACCTGCATGTGAACCGCATCTTCCATGGAAACATCGGTTTTGTCCACTTTCACGGTTGCGGTAAGACACCATGCAGACACCGGCATCAGCAGTATGATCACTATGAAATTCAAAATGCGGATCATGACATATCACCAGTCCTTTTCTATATTCCCGGGCCTGGAGGTCTGCGGCATCAAAGCCTGTCCCGGTTTGTCATGCAGGCGGTTCAACATGGTTTCATTGACCTGGTACTGTACC
>CAYNHL010000108.1:0-12430 GCA_964397015.1 uncultured Desulfobacterales bacterium
CAAGTTGAGCACCTGAGCGACGCCGCCGGCTTTGGGACGCAACAGGTGGCGATAGGGGCTTTGCTGCTGGGCATGCTTGTGGGGGGTGAAACGGGTGCCTTCCACGAAATTGAAAATGGCGATAGGCGCCTTGCGAGCACGTGCGCACATGCGCTTGGTGGCTTCTCGATCAATCGTTGCCAGAGTAGGGTTCTGGGCGGCTTGCTCACGCGTGATGCGCCGCATGATGGGAAATTCCAGCGCCCAGAAGGCAAGCCCCACGACGGGTATCCAAAGCAGCTGGCGCTTGACAAAGAATCGCGGCATAGGAATACGCCGGTGCAGCACCAGCAACAGCATGACCGTTATCCATATGCTCTTCATGCTCCATTTTTTCATTGGTTTCCCTCCTTGTACATGACCAGCCGCAGCACCTTTTTACAGGCCGCCCTCGCCAGGTTTCGTCCTTTATGGTTTCACCAGGGATCTCTTGATTGTTTAAGGTTTTAGCATACATAAGGAACGGGTTCAAACAAAATCCAAAAAAAAACCGCGGCCGGGAAGCTGATAACCCGGCCGCGGTCAAAAATCAGGAGTGATTTTTTCAATGAACTATTTATTCTGCCATTGTGGTCTTCTCTTTTCCTCAAAACTGCTGATTCCTTCCAGGGTGTCTCCTGTTTTCATCAGGGTATTGAGAAAATAATTGCTCACCAGGTCCACGCCCTGGGAAAAACTGGTTCCTATATGCCGCTTGACAGCCCGCTTGTTCAGCCGGATTATCAAGGGGCTGGCCATGCAGATTTCCTTGACGGTTTTACCTACTTCCTCTTCAAAAGTGTCTGCCGGTGCCACCTGGGTGACAAACCCCAGGTCCCGTGCCTGGGCTGCTGTATAATTACGTCCGGTGGTACAGATCTCGATGGCCTTGGCCACTCCTACCAGCTCGGGCAGCCGCAGGGCGGCGTAAGGCGGGAAAAACCCCAGCTTGATTTCGGGCTGACCGAAAATGGCCTTTTCCGAGGCCATGACGATATCGCACGCAATGGCCACTTCCATGCCGCCACCCAGACAGGCACCGTTGACAGCGGCTATGATCGGGATATCAATCATGTTGACCAGTTCGAATATACGGTTGAAGACCGCCACCATTTCATCCACCTGTTCCGGCTTGTGGTCCGCAACTTCGACACCGGCACAAAAGCTTCTGCCTTCTCCGGTAATCACGACACACTTGAGGGTATCGTCGGCGGCAATGCTTTGAAGCTCGGCGTTCAATTCTGTCATCATGGGAATGTCCAGAACATTGTGTTTTGGCCGATTGAGGGTTATCCTGGCCACCTGTTCATCTTTTTCAATATTCAGGAATCTGGGTTCTGCCATTGTTTCCTCCCTTCTGGTTGATTTTTAGCCCTGTCGATAACTACCCCTTGATGATCCTGGGCAAAATCATCTGGTGCTGCGGGCAGATTGATTTCGGATTCTGGTATGCAGCCCCGGCAAACGCCTGCATGTATTTCCTCAATTCCTTGAGGCAGACGACCTCATCCACCATACCGGTTTTTGCACAGAACAGGGGCCGCGATTTTTCGTGATATTCTTGAGCGATCTTGTTCATGTTGTCAATCACGGGCTGAAGATCGTTACCTGCCGCCTGCTCCTTTACAAGCCGCCGTGCATAGGATGCCACGGCTGCTGTTTCACCATGCATGACATAAATCTCGGTGGCCACGGTTCCCAGGGTAAATGCGTTGTGGCGGTTGGCCGTAGGCCCGCCCATGACATAATGGGCCGCTGCGGATCCCTTGCGCAGTACTGTGAGCATCATGGGGACATCGGTCTGCTGAATGGAATAAATCAACGACTGACCAAGTCCGAGCAGCTCCGCTTTTTCGGCAATATCTCCAACATCGATACCAGAGGTATCCTGAAACCAGATAATGGGAATCCGGTCACGGCCGCAAAGGGTCACGAATTCATTCATCTTGATCAAACCCTGGCGGTACAGTTTTCCCCCGATGCCGGGATAATCGGCATATTCGGGATATCCTTTTCCAAGATACCCCTGGCGGTTCCCTATACATGCCACCAGGAAACCGTCCACCTTGCACAGACCGGTATAGACTTCAGGGCCGTAGTCCGGCCTGAACTCGGTATGCTCACTGCCGTCCACCAGGCGGGCCAGGATCTGGTCAAAATTATAGGTTCTTTTGGGCTCCAGCGGTAAAAGCCTCATTACATCTTCGGCCGGAAACTCGGGATCCCTGGGCTCGGCCACCCTGAAAAACTTGGGGTTGTAGGCCGGCATATCCTTCATATAGTCCTTGAGCCCATCCAGGACCTCTTCTTCTTTTTCAAACACATACCGGAAAAACCCGGTGGCATCATAATGGGTTGTCACGCTGCCGGGAGGCTGGGCTTTATGGGTTTTGGCCTTTTCGATCAAATCGTTGGCCATCTCGAGGTTAAAACCTCCCTTTGGAGCCATGCCGCTGACGATACCGGCGCCGCCCACTGCAATATTGCAGTCCTTGTGGGCGAACAGAATGGTCGGACTGATGCTCTGGTATCCCCCGCCGGCCGGGTTTGTTCCGTAGATACCCGCCAGGATGGGAATGCCCATCTGTTCCAGCTCGTTATGACGGTAAAATGGCGTACCCGCACCTCTGCGGTTGGCATAGAATTTTTCCTGTTCCGGCAGCTTTGCACCACTGCAGTTAACCACCCACACCAGAGGAAGGTTGAGGCGTTTTGACAGATCGGTCACCCTCAGGATGTTTTCGGATTGCCCGGGCAGCCATGCCCCGGCCATGACTTTGTTGTCAAATCCGATGATCACCGCCCACTTGCCGGATATTTTACCCAGACCGTCAATAACATTGGTGGTGCCTTCAACATTATCCAGGGGGTTGAACAGTGTGTGAAGCGGGCACCAGGTACCCTCGTCCACAAGGTAATCAAGGCGCTGCCAGATGGTCATCTGTCCCCTGGCATTTATTTTTTCCGTAGGAAATCCGGCATCCTTGACTGCCTGGACAGCCTGTGCCACTTCTCCTTCGGCTTTTTCCACCGCTTCAACATCTTTTTGTGTTCGCTTGATCTCTCCTTTTTTCAACGGGGTGCCAAAGGATGTCATCTTCTCAAAATACGGTCTCATTGTTTTTGCCTGCTCCTGAAGTTGAAAAAAATTATTCTATTACAGCCAGAACGTCATCTTCCTGGATTTCATCACCCGCCTTGACCTTTACCGAAGCTACCTTTCCATCACAGGGAGCATAAATCGGCGTCTCCATCTTCATGGCTTCGATAATTATAATTTCCTCATCTTCTTCCACTTGTGTGCCTGCTTCAATATGGACGGATATCACTTTTCCTGCCAGGGGGGCCAACACATCTTCTGCCATAATTACCTCCTCAAAAATTATTTAACTGCCTTTATCAAGGTACTTGAATATAAATATTGCATGGTTTCATATACCAGGCTGTTCTGCCATATGAAACACTGTTTTAATATATACCCAACCATGAAATACTTCCAGTCATATGTCAAGTTTTTTTTACTTGACAAAAAAACCATTCTTTCGGTAACCTAAACCCATATAATGAAACATTGTTTTAACATATAAAACATGAGACATGATGACACCCGGTTCCAAAAACAAGGTGATGTCCCTTGAAACAGCCATCCAGACCTATGTAAAAAAGGGTTCCCACGTATCCATCGGCGGATTTACCATAAACAGGAATCCCATGGCGGCGGTCCATGAAATCATCCGCCAGGGGACCGGCAACCTTCATCTGTATGCCCACTCCAACGGGCAGGGCGTGGATACCCTTATCGGTGCGGGCTGCGTTGAAAAGCTCGAGATCGCCTATTCCGGAAACGGCCGTTTCGCACCGACCTGCCTCTGCTTCAAACGCGCCGTTCTGGAAAAAAACCTCATGGTCGAGGACTACAGTAATTTTCAAATGGCCTTGAGATTTCTAGCAGGGGCCATGGGCGTTCCCTTTCTACCGACCTATTCTTCCCTTGGAACCGACATCATTGAAAAATGGGGGTTTGATCCTGAAACCAGGCACCAGGACCCAAGGATTCCGGACAAAAAACTGGTCCTGATCAACAATCCCTTTGCCGGCGGAGAGACCCGCGAACCCCTGGTACTCGTACCGGCCATAAACCCGGATGTCACCATCATCCATGCCCAGAAAGCAGACCCTGACGGCTGCACCCGCATCGAGGGTCTTACATTTGCCGATGTGGACCAGGCCAAGGCCGCCCGGCACGTGATCGTGACCTGTGAAAAAATCGTGGACCCGGGGAAGCTTCGCCAGGACTCCCAGGCAAATCAGCTGCCCGGATTCTGTGTGGATGCCGTAGTCCATGTTCCACTGGGCGCCTATCCAACGGCCTGCTTCAACGTGCACGACTATGATGCAACCTTTCTGGAAACCTATCATGAGGCAGCCAAAGCGCAGTCCACTCTGGATACCTTTTTCGATAACTATATTTTTTTTGTGGACAACCATGCCGCGTTTTTAAAAACAGCTCTCGGTGACCGCCTCGATGAAATCAGGGCCAATCCGGAAACCGGTTATTCAGACAGGATGAAACGCAGCACATGAACTATTCCTTAACGGAAATGATGGCACTGGCGGCTGCCCGCCAGATAAAAAACAAAGACATTGTCTTCTGCGGCACTGGTATTTCTATGGTGGCAGCCATGGCGGCAAAACATATCCACGCCCCGGACAGCGTCATCTTCTTTGAAACAGGAGCTGTTGATTCCTGCCTCAAGGATCTGCCGCTGGCCGTATCCGACCCGAGGGTCATGCACCGGGCATCGGTGTTCTGCTCCCTGGCGGAAGCGTTTGGGTTCATGCAAAACCGGAAAACAGGAAAAAACGTCGTGGGTGTTGTGGGCGCAGCCCAGATAGATATCTTCGGCAATTTGAATTCAACCGCCATTGGTGACTATCAATCTCCCGAGGTCAGGTTTCCAGGCAGCGGCGGCGCCTGTGACGTGGCATCCTTTGTCAACAGATTGATCGTGTTCATGAAGCTGGAAAAACGCAAGTTTGTAGAAACCCTGTCCTACCGGACCAGCCCGGGATGGATATCAGGCCATGACAGCCGTGAAAAAACAGGCCTGCCGGGTTCAGGGCCTTCCCTGGTCATCACGGACAAAGGCATCCTGGGATTTGACCCGAAAACAAGGCAAATGATGCTAAAAGCCTGTTACCCTGGGATTGACCCGGCCGACATACAAAAAAATATAAGCTTTGACATAGACATTTCCAATGCAGCGTTTTTTCCCGAACCGACCGGGGATGAACTTCATGTGCTCAGGCAGACCATTGATCCGGAAAAACTGATTGTCAAATAACTTCAAGGACTTGAATGACCCGAGACCATCAAAAACTCAATTCCATTGAAAAGGCCATTGAAATCCTGCTGAAATTCCAGGACAAGAAAACCCACTGGGGTATCAGGGAACTGAGTGCGGAACTGTCTTTCAGTCCCGCGACAGTACAGCGCATACTCCAGATCCTCAAATCCTATGATTTTGTACGCCAGGACCCTGTCAGCCGCCAGTATTTCATCGGCAATATCTTTTACCGGTTTCTCCAGACCCTGAACACGTCCAACAGCCTGACAACAGCCGGCAGGCCGTTTCTCCTGAAAGTGGCCGAACAGACAAAGGAAACCGTACACCTGAACATCATCGAAGGAAAATTCAGGATCTGTATCGATCATATTGAATCCCCCATGGTATTGAAGGCCAGCATGCCGGTCGGACACAAATCACCACTGTATGCCGGGGCCTCTGCCAAATGTCTTCTGGCTTTTTCCACCAGGGAATATATCAGCAATTATCTGGCGGAAATCACGCTTGAACCCCTCACTCAAAACACCATTTCAAATCCGGAAAAGCTGTCCGGAGAACTCGAACGTATCCGGTCCCAGGGGTATGCCATCAGCCTGGGCGAAAGGACTCCGGGACTCGGGTCCCTGAGCGCCCCTGTTTTCAGTCATGACGGGTTGATCCAGGCAAGCCTGAGCCTTGCGGTTCCTGAAATACGTATCAAACAGGAAGATCACCTGAAATTTTGTACCAATATACTAGTCGGCCAGGCCCGTGCCTTTTCAAAGGCGCTCGGGTTCAGGGCCGAAAAATTTTAACCTGTTAGGAGGAAAAATGGAATTCAAACTATCAACCGAGCTGACAATGCTCCAGAAAGAAGTCAGAAAATTCATTAAAAAAGAGGTGGAGCCCAATGCCGACCAATGGGACCAGGATCATTACCTGCCCCATGAAGAGGTGCTCAAACCCATGGGAGAAATGGGCTTTTTCAGCACCATCATTCCTGAAGAATACGGCGGTTCACAGATGGACGAAGGGTGGATGGCCGCCATGATAGTTACCGAGGAACTGGCAAAGGCCTCGTCCGCCCTCAGGGTCCAGGTCAACATGGAAGTACTGGGCTGCGCCAATACAATTTACAAATACGGCACTGAAGCTGCAAAAAAGAAATATGTTGAAAAACTGTGTACCTGTGAATACCTGGGCGGGTTCGGAATAACCGAAGCCGATGCAGGCTCCGATGTCATGGCCATGACATCCACTGCTGAAGACAAGGGGGATTACTACCTGCTGAACGGTTCCAAAACCTGGATTTCCAATGCAAACTGTGCAGATGCACTAATCTACTATGCCTACACGGACAGGGAAAAGGGGTCAAAAGGCCTGTCCGCATTTGTTATCGAACCTAAAAACTTTGACGGTATCTCCACCTCATCCCTTGAAAAACTGGGATCCCATTCATCCCCGACCGGCGAAGTGTTCCTGGACAATGTAAAAGTACCAAAGGAAAACCTGCTCGGCAAACCCGGAGACGGGGCCAAAATCGTATTTTCATCCCTGAACCAGACCCGCCTGTCCGCTGCAGCAGGAGGTGTGGGCCTCGCCCAGGCCTGCCTGGACGTGTCCATCAAATATTGCAATGAAAGAAAACAGTTCGGCAAAAAAATCGGTGAGTTCCAGATGAACCAGGACATGATAGCCCAGATGGCCACTGAAATCGAAGCTGCCCGGCTGCTGGTATACAAAGCCGCCTGGGCAAAGGACCAGGGAAAACTCAACAACGGTCTTGACGTCGCCATGGCAAAATACGCTGCCGGAGAGGCCGTTACTAAGGCATCCAACTATGCCATGAGGATCCTGGGCGCCTACGGGTATTCGACGGAATACCCGGTAGCCCGTTATTACAAGGATGCACCGACCTATTACATGGTGGAAGGCTCGGCCAATATATGCAAATGGATTGTGGCCCTGGACCAGCTGGGTTACCGTAAAGCCAATCGTTAACAGGCAAGGAGGTGTCTTGTGGACTCCCGGGACATTAGCAGGAAAACGGCTGACACGGCAAAGCTCTATTTTTCGACCGTGAAAGACAAAGACAAGCCATACAAC
The DNA here is from genome assembly GCA_964397015.1 of uncultured Desulfobacterales bacterium. Lineage (GTDB taxonomy): Bacteria > Desulfobacterota > Desulfobacteria > Desulfobacterales > Desulfobacteraceae > MADRE2. Next base: position 7,452 of record CAYNHL010000108.1, read on the forward strand.
CTCTGGCGGTATTTTGACAAGGACCTGGCAAAGGACATGTCACTGTACATTACCGGACAGATGTATGCCAGGGAAAAGATTCCCCATAAAACCCGCCAGCTTGTCACTGTGGCGGCATTGACCGTTTTGGTCAGACCGGATGAACTCAAGCTGCACATCCATGCGGCCCTCAATGTCGGATGCACCAGCGAGGAACTGGCAGAAGTGATTTTCCAGACCAGCATCTACGGGGGTGTGCCGGCTGCCAACACCGCCCTGGCAACCCTGAAAGAAGTTATTGAAGAACGGGAAAACCAGTAAAGATCAGGCAGGGGGTATGCATCAAGCTTCCCCCTGCCGTTTTATAACAAGACAGCCGTTTCATGTCTTTACATCAACCCGGCACGGCTACTTTGAAATAAACACTGGAACTTCTGCCCGGTGAAGCACCTTGTGCGCCACGCTGCCGAGCAGCAGTCCCTTGAAATTGGTCATGCCCCGTGATCCCATGACAATGAGGTCGGCCTTTTCAATCCGGACCGCGTCTGCGATCATTTCATCAGGCGGACCTTCCAGTATCCTGGTTTCAAAGTCGACTCCCTCGTTTTTCAGCATGTCTTCAAAAGGCTTTACAAGCTCCTCGGAATCTTTGATAATCTTGTCGATGGCCTGCTGGAAATAAGGCTCAGCCAGTATTGCAGGATAATTTGAATGGCAGTGAAGCAGGATGATTTTCGAGTCGAACTTCTTGGCAACTGCAATGGCGTAACGTGTTGAACTTTCGGAATGGCTTGAACCGTCCACTGGATTTAAAATTAAATTGAACATCTTAGCCCCCTTTCCTGGCCGCAGGATGCGGTCAGAATAATATCATTGATTGCCTTTTTTCATTATACACACCTGGAAAAATAAATCAAATCAGGCAGAAACCTGCTTTAGTAAAGGCTTTTCCCGCCTTTATCAAATCGAACAGCACATTCTGCACTCCCGAGTCGGGGTAAACTGTTTGAATACCTTTTTCCCTGAACCGGTCATCATACAGTCCGGTCCTGATAATGGCAGTGGATCCGAGGATGCCCACCATCGACCCGGGGGGCTTTAATGACAGAACTTCATCAACCACCAGGTCCAGAATATTTAAAACCGGTATGGATACTGATTTTTGAATGCTGTCATAATAGTAATGGGCGGTATTACACGGGATCACGATAAAATCAGCCCCCCATTTTTCAAGCCGCTGGGCCATATCGATGATTACCGGAGAAGGATCTTCACCGGTTTTATCGATTATATGGCTGATCCTTGAAGGTATTGCCGGGTTGTTGTCTACCAGGCAGTGAATATGATCCGAATCATCCAGGGCACGTGTATGCCGGATAATGCGCTGCTGGAAATCAATTGCGGCCTGCGGTCCCATGCCGCCCAGTATGCCGGCTGTCAAAGATCTCATTTCCTGAAACAGTCCATGTAGACCGGCAGCACAGATGATCCGCCGGTATGCAGGAACAGGATCTTTGATCCTTTTTTGAAATATCCCTTCTTTAAAAGGCCCAGCATGCCCGCAGCTGCCTTTCCAGAATAAACCGGATCCAGAAGGATGGCTTCCAGGCGGGCGAACAGTTTTACAGCTGCAACCATATCATCAGTGGGAATGGAATATCCAGGCCCGACATATTCATCATAACAGACAACCAGGCCCCGCGGCACCCCGCCAACAATACCAAGCTTTTCTGCTGTCTCGACAGCCAGCTTGTGAACGATTTCCTCCTGGGCCTGCTTTTCCCTGGAGACATTTATACCGCTGACCGGCATGCGGGCATTTATACCGGTCATACCTGCCACGATCCCGGCATGGGTGCCTGCGGACCCGGAAGGGACAATCAGGTGACCGATATCCAGCGACTGTTCATTGAGCTGCATCATTATCTCCTCTGCACAGGCTGCATACCCGAGCGCGCCTGTACTGTTGGAGGCACCCACCGGGATGATATAGGGTTTGCGGCCCTGCGCCCCGAGAGTGTCCGCGGTCTCCTGAAGCTTTTCAGCCATGTTTGTCCCGGCGGGAACGATAGTTTTGCTTTTTACCCCTAAAAGCTCAAACAAAAAATTGTTCCCGCCTGCATCAGCCCTGTAAGTACCCTTGACCCGTTCTTCCAGGATCAAATGGCAGTCCATTCCCTCCTTTGCAGCCCATGCCGCTGTCAGCCGGCAGTGATTGGACTGAATCGCTCCGCAGGTGACAATGGTATCCGCCTTTTTTGCCAGGGCATCGGCAATGCAGAATTCGAGCTTTCGGGTTTTATTGCCCCCTCCGGCACCGGGCAGCAGGTCGTCACGCTTGATATAAATATCGATGCCGTAGTCAAGATAGGCTGTAAGCCGGGAAAGGTGCTCTACGGGGGTAGGGCCCTGGAGATAAGATCGTCTTGGGAAACGGGTAAAATTCATATTCGTCCTTTCATAAATTTGAGGTTACAGGCTGCATCTCAACTTTCTCGGACTTCAACGATGACCCCTCTTGTTCTCTTGGCAGCCAACTGTGAAAGTTGAATTACATGCCATGCCATACAAAGATTTTACCAAAAGGGTGTTCCAGATGCCATCTGGACAACGCCGTTCTATGATGTGAACCGGCATTTCTTTCAACTGTGACAAAATGGTCCGGGTTTCCCTGTTTAAAAGCCCGGAAAGGATAAACCACCTGTGTGACAGAAATCCGGGTGCATGAATTATTTTTTTCATGATATCATAATGGATATTGGCTATCAGCAGATCCGACGAAATGGCGGTCATCTGCTCTCCTGCGGCCTGGCACACCAGAACCCGGTCCTGGGAATGGTTCAGCCGGGTGTTTACCAGGGCCGTCCGGGCCGCCAGCCGGTTGAAATCCATGGCCAGGACCCGCCGGCAGCCCATGGCCGCTGCGGCCAGTGCCAGGATGCCCGTACCGGTGCCTATATCCAGCACACGGTTCACACGGTGCCTGGTGCACACCCTTTCTATCAATGACAGGCAGTCATTTGTGGTCTGATGCCGGCCGGTACCGAACACCACTCCCGGATCCATGATCAGCTTTCTTGTCCCGGGCAGGCCGGGGGCATTCGACTCCCAGGGCGGACAGACGTGAAATGAACCGGCGTAATAGGGTGATATGCTGTCTCCGTGCCATTGTTCAAAGGTCATGTCATATTTATCGATCAGTGTTACATCCTGAATGCCCGACAGCAGTTGTGTAACGATATCATCGGCCGGAGATGAAAAAAAGACAAAAGAACTCTGGTCTTCAACCCACAACCCCAGAAACCTTTTGTCAAGTACGGGTGGATCCGGGGCAAGTATCCCCTCCAGGTAATAGATGTAAAGGCGGTCATACGGACTGGATCGGCCATATGAAGAAATCATGACTTCTCCATGGCCGGCAGGTACACGCTGAATTTCGAGCCGGTTCCAGGGGTACTTTCCACTGTGATAAAACCGGAGTGGTTTTCCACAATACCATAGACTGATGCAAGGCCCAGGCCGGTGCCCTCGCCCATGTCCTTTGTGGTGAAAAACGGATCAAAAACACGGCTGACAACCTCAGCAGACATGCCGTGACCGGTATCGGCAAATGCAAATTTGACAAAGGCCCCGGATACCGCACGATCCATTCCCACCTGCTGGTCGCTGAACTCCGTGTTTTGAGTTTCTATGGTCAATTTTCCGTTTGAGAGCATGGCTTCGGAGGCATTCAAAAACAGGTTCATGATGACATGATCCATCTGGGACCGGTCGGCAAAAACAGTGCGGATATTGTCATCAAACAGGGTAATGATCTCTATGTCTTTCCGGTTATGATAAAAAATGGGCAGGTTGCCCTGGATCACTTCGTTGATATTAAGCGCTGCCGGTGCATATTTTCCGCTCCGGGCAAATCCGAGCAGCTGACTGATGGTATCAGCACCCTCTGAAACCAGTCTTCTTATTTTTACGGCTTTTTCATAACTGGGGTTATCCTTGTCCGAAGATGCCTGGATCAAGGCGGCATACCCGGAAATAGCCATGAAAAGATTGTTGAAGTCATGGGCTATACCTCCGGCAAGTGTACCTATGGACTCGAGTTTCTGGGCATTGACCAGCCGGTTTTCTATCTCCTTTCTTTCCTCCATCTGCTTTTTCAGCTTTTCATTGGTGGCATGCAGCTCACGGGTTCGTTCATCCACCAGTTGTTCAAGGTTGTTTCTGTGATCTTCGAGCTGGTTCCAGCTGGCATTGAACAGCTCTTTCACACGCTTCAGGGCGGCTTTCAACTGTTTTGCCTCATGAACGGCCCCTGGATAATCTTTCCAGTTGATACTGTCCAGCTGTTTTTTAAGGCTCCTGCCATGGGTGGTATCCTTCAGGCTTGAAATATCGGATACAAAGTGGCCAAAAGGCTTGAGGCTCCTTTTAATCACCAGGTAAATCATAAGCATGGTCACCACGAGGATTGCGCAGCCAGTTCCCAGAACCATCCAGAAATGGAATACCAGGTTTTCCTTCAATTTTTTCCTGGAAAACCCGACCCTGAGATTCCCCAGCTTCTCTCCCATGTAGGCAATGTCCCAGGTGGTGTCGAATACCGTTTCCCCGGCTTGAGCCCGCAGCTGGTCCTGGATGCGGATATCCCGGTTCAATTTTGATATATATACATGGAACCTTTTTTCAGTACCGCTGGTATGGCTGGTATTCACTGAAACAGGTTCCGGGTCAGTCAAGGAGGCTGTTTCATCCGCATTTCCGGGTGTATTTCCCTGTCGATCCGATACCAGCAGGACCTTGTTCATGTCCCTGAGCTGGAAAAACAGCATGCCCGGGTCGCTGTGCATGGTATTGACCAGGGCGATCATGGCGGTTCTCAGGTTACCGTTGTAAACCAGGGGACCAAGGCGTTTTGCAAGGGCGTCTGTTTCATAATAGATTCGGTTGATTTCATTTTTCTGAAGCCGTGAGCGCTCCATGGACAGCCCGAAAACCATTAT
>CAYNHL010000109.1:0-12321 GCA_964397015.1 uncultured Desulfobacterales bacterium
GATCGGCACAGGGTGTCACCGGAACCCTGCAGCCGCATTGATTTTTTACATGCGATAACCCTGATTGAAAGGATCTTAATGCTGGAAGACCAGAGCACGCTGTGATATGATGCTGTGTCAAAAAAAGGAGCCTTAATAGGATGAAAGGATATGTTCAGGTTTATACCGGAAACGGCAAAGGAAAAACCACTGCGGCTATCGGTCTGGCCATACGGGCGGCCGGTGCAGGCCTCAATGTTTTCATCGGACAGTTTCTCAAGCAGGGACACTACTCTGAAATCAAAGCACTGAAGATGCATGACAACATTCATGTCGAGCAGTACGGCATGGGCAAATTTGTGAAAGGCCTGCCTTCTGATGAGGAAAAAGCGGCCGGACGGTCCGGTTACAAGCGCCTGTGCATGGTTATCGCTGACGGTATTCATGATCTTGTCATAGTGGAAGAAGGAAACGTTGCCGTGGCATGCAACATTCTTAATGAAGAAGATCTGCTTCACCTTATCCATATAAAGCCAGACCACGTGGAACTTGTAATAACCGGGCGGAACGCGCCTGTTTCCATAATTAAAAAAGCCGATCTAGTCACTGAAATGAAGGATATCAAGCATTATTTTTCAGCTGGTGTTATGGCCAGGACGGGAATCGAAAAATGAGCCGGCTGCCGAATATTGCCATACTTGGAACAGGGTCAGATGTCGGAAAAAGCATTGTTGCCGCAGCCATCTGCCGGCTTTTGTCCGATGCAGGCCATGAAGCTGCACCCTTCAAATCCCAGAACATGTCGAACAATTCAGGAGTGACCCCTGAGGGCCTTGAAATGGGCCGGGCACAGATAGTCCAGGCACAGGCGGCAAGAGTGGTACCGCACACCGACATGAACCCGGTTCTTCTCAAGCCTACCGGCGACAAGCGATCCCAGGTCGTTCTCAACGGTGCTGTTCTCGAGAACCAGTCCGCCATGGACTACCACTTGAAAAAAGATTTTTATTTTCAACAGGCCTGCGCTGCATTTGACCGCTTGAGTTCACGGTATCATCCCATTGTACTGGAAGGAGCCGGCTCCTGTGCCGAGGTAAACCTGATGGCCACGGACATTGTCAATTTCCGGATGGCGGCTTATGCAGACGCCAGGGTTATTCTTGTTGCAGACATTCACAGAGGAGGAGTTTTCGCACAGATCGCAGGCACCATGGCCTGTCTGCCATCCCAGTACAGGGAAATGGTGGCCGGCTTTATCATCAACAGGTTCAGGGGTGATATCGATCTGTTCAGGGATGGGGTGGAATGGATAGAGCAACAGACTGCTAAACCTGTATTCGGTGTTTTGCCATGGTTTTCCGGGTTTAAAATCGATGCCGAAGATTCGGTCGAGCTTGAAACCCTGCCGCCAGTTTCAAAAAGAGACAACCATCGTCCTGCCATTGGCGTGATAAGACTGCCGCATATTTCAAATTTTACTGATTTCCACCCGCTGGCTGCAATTCAAGACATACAGACTTTGTTCATTCAAAAGCCGGAAGATCTGAAGGGTTTCAAGGCGATCATAATCCCCGGCTCCAAGAATACAAGATGGGATCTCGACTGGATGCATAAATCTGGAATGGCGCGTGCTTTATTGGATTTTTCCGACAAGGGCGGTCATGTTCTTGGAATCTGCGGCGGATACCAGATGCTTGGACAATCGGTTGAAGACCCGTCGGGGCTTGAAGGTATGCCCGGAACAACGCACGGTATAGGACTGCTGCCTGTAACGACGCGCCTGGCTGCACCTAAAACAACGACATTAAGCGAATTCGAATATAAAAGCATAAAGTCGGAAGGGTACGAGATACACATGGGCAGCACCACAGGTAACGGTGTCATTCCGATGACGGTTGTAAATTCACGCAATGGGAGAACCTGCAGGGATCCAGAAGGATGCGTCGCAGAAAATGGGAAAGCAGGGGGTACTTATATCCATGGTTTCTTCGATTCCCCCCGGGTCCTGGCCGTCTGGCTTGACCATATAGGAATTTCGAACCTTGATATCCCGGATACAGATTGTCTTGAACAAAAACAGGCTGACTACGACAGGCTGAAATCACACTTTGCAGCGTATGTAGATATTCCCTTTTTATCACGGCCTGCAGGAAAGCGTTTACATTCACCATAAAATTCATTATCCTTATGGTATTGAAGCACGGCGTTGTACGTGCTCACAGTATCTAACTTGTTTAACGGCAATACATGCAATCTCAGATTCCAACCATAGCCGACCTGGCGCTGGAATACGGCACTATTAACAAGGAACAGCATCAGCATGTAAATCTTGCCTTCAACCGCAAAAAAGGTTTGAGGGCCGGTATCACTTTCGAGGCGGTGCTGCTTGAATTAAAAATGGCAACATCACACCAGGTCGGACTGCTGCAGCTGATCCAGGATTACCTTGTAATACGGGCAAGAGGGGAAACCTTCGGCCGGCTGGCAGTGGAAAAAGGCTATGCCTCTCAGGCGGATATTGACAATGCGCTTGAACATCAGCGAAAAGAATTCAAGCGCGCCAAAATTAAACGGCTTATCGGCGATATCCTTGTAGCATCCGGAGTCATGACGGAAAAGCAAAAAAACCAGGTTCTCAAAGAACAGATCATTCTGGAAAAACACGGAAAACGGATTTTATCGGAAAATGAAGCCGACACGGGTTCTTCAGCCGAGAACAAACCCGGTGTTCTGCCGGTAAAAAACACTGTAACCGATTATGAAAAGCAATTTTTACAGGTCAAGTCAATGGATGAGGCCTTTGGTATAATCGCTATTGAAAAAGGATATGCTGCCCGGCCCGATATCGTGGGTGCACAGCGGCTGCAGGAAAAAATATTCCGCGAGCAGATGAAAATACCACTGATAGGAGAAATACTGGTTGAACAGGGAATCATGACGATCGATCAGCATGAGCAGATCCTGGATGAACAGCAGCGCTCACTGCCAGAGTTTCACGTGGAACCCTCCTTTCAAATCGAGATTACTTCCGACGGGCTTGAAGCATATGTCCACATTAACAAAAAAGCAAAGACAAGACCCGGGCTGGAGGAAATACGAAAAGTACTTAAGGATCTTTGCGTCACCCATGGTGTTTACCCGGATGCGGTTATCCAGGGATTTATTGATTCAAAAAAATTATCTTTTTCGGTGGCACGCCAGGATTTCACCATGGAATTAATCAAGAGCCGCCGTGTACGGTATACATTTTCACCACAGGGAATTGACAACAAGATCAAGAAAAAGGGTGCCGCCCTGGCCGAACAGGGACTGACAGAAAAGGGATATTTAAAAAAAGATGTTTTCGGCAACACCATGAACCAGCCATCCATGGAAGGTCTTGTAGTCCGATGCGCCCAGGGAACGAGATTGTCCAGCGACAAGACAAAGGTGCTGGCTCTTAAAACCGGTTTTCCTTCCCTGTCCATTGAAAAAAAATTTTACATCCATCCGGTGATCAATGTCCTCGAAGATGCCGATTTGAGGTATGGCCCGATAGAACCATATGCCAGTCTCAATGTTTCAGGGATAGTAACAGGAGCTTACCCGGTCAAGGCAGGAAATCTAGCGGCAAATGAAATCAGGGGGGCAGATATCGAAGCCATAGGAGATGTAACCGTGGACATCGGTATCACCGACAGCACAGTAAGCGCTCAGGGCAGTATAAAGGCAAGATACATTCACAATTCTACAATCCTGGCATTTGGTGATATAGTGGTGGATTTTGAAATAATAGATTCCACCGTAATCTGCAGCGGACGGGTGGCGGCTCAAAAATGCAGGGTGCTGTCTTCAAGGATATCGGCCAAGCAGGGGATTCTCGTCGGAGGGGCCGGATCGGATAAAACATGGCCCTGCACACTTGTCGCGGGCGCAGAGGAACACATTGTCCGCCTGTCGGAACAGATTGACGGCAAAATAGCAATCATCCGTAAAGATATCGATTCTTTGGAGGAAAAACGATTGCTGCTCGAAGAAAAAAGCAGGGCATTGTTCCAGAAAATGGTTGATTTGAAACTTTTCTACGATTCTGCCAGAAAGAAAAAAGAAAAAATAGCCCGCGCATTTGAATCAACAGGGGAAAGCCTGTCGGAAAAAAAGAAAAAAAATATGATATCCCTTGGACTGAATTTTGAAAAGCAGATGTCGTCAGCTAAAGCGACAATCAAGGATTTGAATGTACAGAAAAAAACAGTTGATGCCAAAGAAAAGAAAATTAAAGCCAGGATCGAAGCATTATGGCAGCAGGTTCAAAACAAAATATCCAGGCTGGAAAGAGACAGATTCGCCTATATCGAGTGGGCCAGGAAAAATAGCAGTGAAAGCCAGATTCATGTTACCGGAAAGGTTCACCAGGGAACAGTGTTCAAGGGAATTTTCGCAGCTGCCAGGACAACTGAAAGCTTTGGGAGCATAAGTGTTTTTGAAAGACAGAAACGCCACAGTGACGAAATTGTCCATGAAATGATCATCCAGCCGAACCGCTAAATGTCGATTTTGAAAAGCCTGGAATATTCAGCGCCCGAAGGGGTCAATTGACTTTTGAACAGACAGACCTTTGTAACTGCGGCCGGGCCGGATTCGTGCCCGCCATATTTTTGTACCATGCGAATCACCTGTTTTGCAGGCATTCTCTGTTTCAACCTGGCAAGAGTCAGATGCGGTAGAAACCGGCGATGTTCTCTTTTTAAATCGATTGTATCCAAAGATTCATTGACAATCTGGTGAAGGGATTCCAAAAAAACGGTCTGGCCGCGGATGCCTGTCCATAAAATCCTGGCTTTCGAAGCAGAAGGAAAAACTCCAAGGCCTCCGGCAGCGAGAAAAATGGCCTTTGCGTCTGCAGCATGTTGATGAAGAGACCTGAAACGTTCAACCGCTGATTGAACTTTTGACTGCAGCATTGTGGTCATGGCAGGATCGATGTTTCCTATGAACCTCAAAGTAAGGTGGGCCTGTGAAGGATGTGACCACGAAGCCTTGACAGGAAGGGGTCTGAGGTTCTGCTGAAAGTTTGTGACAAATTGTTTCAGCGGTTCGGGCAGTTCAAGGGCGATAAAAACGCGGATGGAATCATTATCTCTGTTTTCCATGGCAGGATGTTATCGCTCCTTGTAAAAACCTAGAAGCACACGATACGGTCCGGGCGTTCCCGGCGGTATCAGGGCGAGCCGGTCACCATCGGCAAGTTCTGTCGACCTGGAAACAACTTTTCCATTGACCATCGCAGCTTCCACATCATCGGAATGAAAACCGAGCTCCTCGATCAGGCTCTCTATCCTGGTGCCGGGCGCAATTTTCATCTGGGCTTCACTGTAACCTATATTATTAGCTTTGCATTTTTCCTGAAGAAAGGAAAATGCATTGAATGTGATCTGGACCATAACCGCCTCTTTGAATAATATTGTCAATTCACGTGGAAATTGAGTTTTTAGTGTATTTATCAAGGATTTCATGGAGCTTTTTAACCCTGATGGGCTTGGCAATATAATCGTTCATACCTGCGTCCATGCAGTCGTTGTAATCCTGGGTCATGGCGTTGGCTGTCATTGCCACCACAGGAACTTCAGGGTTCAGGACTCCGGCCTCTCCCAGCCGTATTTTACGGGTGGCTGCAAGGCCATCCATTTTTGGCATCTGTATATCCATGAATACCAGGTCATAGGGTCGGGTTTTCAACGCTGAAATTGCCTCGAAACCGTTGCCTGCGGTATCTGCGTGATATCCGTACTTTTCAAAAAGCCTCAAGGCAAGCTTCCGGTTGACAATATTGTCTTCGACAAGCAGAATTTTTACGTCATTTTCGGGTTTGTCGCTAAAATCATATTTTGTGTAAAGTTTGCGTGGCCCTGGTGACTCAGGTGACCGGGATAAATCAGGCTCTGTAAGAACTGCACGCAAACATTTGACAAGCTGTGTTTTTTTTATGGGACGCGTCAGGTAGGCGCTGAATCCGATTTCTTCCATCTGCCTGGCCTCGCCGCGTACACCGATATTGGTCAGAAGAACAAGGGGGATGTGGCTGGTCAATTGGTTCTTTTTGAGCAAAAGTCCAAGTGCTTTTACATCCTCAGGTTCGCTCAGTCTCCCGAGTATGACAAGATCGAAGCCTTTGTTTCGGGTTTGAGCTTTTTCAAGTTCCGCAATCATTTTTTTTCCTGACAGCAGTGTATGCACCCTGCATCCTTCGGCTTTCAGGTATTCTTTCATAATCTGCTGATCGGTTTTACTGTTATCAACTATCAAAACTCTTTTGTTGCTCAGTTGCTGCAAATAAGAAAAGTCTGGATTTGTTTTATCGACTCCGGATTTTTTAAAACGTGCGCTAAAACTGAAGCATGATCCTTTTTTCCTGGTGCTTTTAACCCATATCCGGCCGTCCATCATTTCAACAAGGTGCCTGGAAATGGTCAGACCAAGACCGGTACCGCCGAACTTGCGGGTAACCGAACTATCGGCCTGGGAAAAGGATTCAAATATCTTTTCCTGGAACTGCTTTGAAATTCCGATACCGGTATCCTTGACTGAAAAAACCAGGACAGCAAAAGCTGATGTCTCGCTTTCCCTGGAAACTCTGACCTTGATCCCGCCTTGTTTCGTGAACTTGATAGCGTTGTTAACAAGATTGATGATTACCTGGCGCAGTCGTCCTGGATCGCCTGCAAGGCTGGCCGGAACATCAGGATCGATGAAACATGAAAGCTCGAGGTTCTTGTCAAAAGCATTGGGAGCAAGCATATCGATAGTGGTTTCAAGGGTTTGCCTCAGATCGAATACAAGGGTTTCAAGTTCTAGTTTTCCTGCTTCGATCTTGGAAAAATCGAGTATATCATTGATCAGGACAAGCAGATTCTCAGCGCTGCTGTTTACAATTTCTGCAAATTCATACTGCTCTGGGGTCAGCTGTGTATCCATGAGCAGGTTGGTCATGCCTATGACCGCATTCATAGGGGTCCTGATTTCATGTGACATGTTGGCAAGAAATTCACCCTTGGCCCTGGATGCAGCCTTTACCTGCCGGATCATTTCATTGGCATGGGCAATTGCTTTTTCAAGCTTCCGGTTGACTTCGATCAATTCTAGATTGGCGGATTCAGCTGCTGTTTTGGACTTAACCATTTCTTCATTGGTCTGCTTGGCATCGATTGCATAACCTACCTGGTCGGAAATAAATTTCAGCAGCTCGAAATCCCTTTGGTCAAAATAGGATTCATTGGTATAATGTTGAACGATCAGTGCGCCAATGACCTGGTTTCCGCTCTTAAGCGGAACTCCCATCCAGACCTTTGGAATTGTACCAGCCATCCTGGCATTGCCGGAACGGTTCAACTCGTGGATATCAGCTTCATGCAAAAACAGCGATGTGTTGTTGTGAATCAGGTATGCGGTAAACGTATCACCTGCGTCGGTCCGGGTAATCTTATCTTTTTCATCCACAAAATAGGGAAAGGTCAATGTGTCGGTTTTCGAGTCATACAACGCAATAATGAAATTGGAAGTGTCCAGAATGGAGTTCAGCTCGACTTGTATCGACCGGTAAAGGGCCATCATGTCATCCGTAGTATGGATGGCCTGGTAGAGACGGTGGAGAAAACCGTGGACAAGTTCGGTGCGCTTGATGTCTGTAACGTTTGAACAGATGGCCTGGGTTCCGATGAACCGGCTGTCGGCGTCATAAAGAGGAACACCATTGACCAGAACATAGATTTTCCGGCCATCTTTGCGGCACATCTGGATTTCGTAACGGTCAGCTCTGCCTTTCTTCCGCCGCCTGTCGGCTGCCTGGACATTTTCGATGGCCCCGGGAGATACCACAGTGTTCCAGTGTTCGGACACAAGTTCTTCGACTTCGTATCCGAGCATCCGGGCAAAGGCCGGATTGACATAGATCATAAGGCCCCGGGTGTCCTGGATTACAAATCCTTCTCCCATGCTCTGGGACAGGTCCTGGTTTACGACTAAAGGGGTTTTTGCCTTTGCGGCTGTGGTGGAAGGGTCTATTATTTCAGCGATCAGGTAAAGACGCCTTCTGAAAAAAGCGGGGAAAAGGATAATGTCAAAAGACTGGCCATTTTCAAACACTGCCTGGAAAAATGCTCGATCTATCCTGGCAGCATCAGAGTTTGCAGTATCCGGCTTCGATGACAGAAAAAACCCGGCCGTTTTTGAAAAATATTCATTGAATTCATCGACATGGCGCACGTGAAGCAGGGTTTTGAAATCGAGTCCGCAAATCTGCCTGGATGTCCGGCCTGTCAGTTTTTGGGAAGGTTCGTTCATGGTCTTTACAGTCCCTGAACCATCCAACAGGAATACGGGATTCCGGGCTGTTTGAATCAGCTGCTGAAAAAAGGAAAAATCGCTCAAAGATAATACCTTATAAACTAAAAAAAGGTAAATTATAACGCATGGTCTCATGTAAAAACAATATATCGTATCTGCGCAGTTAAAGCAAAAGGATAAATTTGATTTGACAAATCACAGGGGCTCGTGAATATAATCTATCATGCGTCTTCGTATCATCATACTGATTCTTGCAGTATTTGCTTTTTTATCCGCAACCACCGGGGCCTGGCTTTACTATTTTTCGTTCAAGAAAGCCGCTTTCCAGAGGCTCGAACAGGACACCGGGACCCGCCTGGAACTGATGAAAAGGCAGATGACATCCTACCTGACCGAACATATCAAATCCGTTCGGGCGATGTCAGAATTAAAAGAACTCCGACGCGCCCTTGAAAAACCAACCCTGGAGTCCATTTACCAGGCCAATCGCGTTCTGGACAGCTTTACCCGTTCCCTTGACGTCAATGTCTGCTACCTGATGGGAACCGACGGGACCACTCTTTGCTCCTCGAACAGGAATGCTCCGGACAGTTTTGTGGACAAGAATTTCGCTTTCAGGCCCTATTTCAAGGAAGCTCTCCAGGGAAAGCCTTCGACGTATCTTGCCCTTGGCACTACGTCGAAAAAGCGCGGCATCTACTACAGTCATCCCGTGTATGACCATCCGGAAAAACGTATTATCGGAGTGGCCATCATCAAGGCTTCAATTGAATTTATCGAAGACACCCTGTTCGCTTCACATGAAAATCCCCTGCTGTTCACAGATCCTAACGGGGTGATTTTTATCTCGAGCAAAAACGACTTAAGGTTCATGCTGCTTTGGGAGCTGTCTGCCGACGCGATCTGGGATATCAATGAAACCAGGCAGTTCGGCAACGGTCCATGGGAATGGTCCGGTTACAGCCGGGATGAAAATGACGGGGTCACTGACACAAGAAACCGGCAATACATGATGTCATCGATCGGGCTGGACCTTTTTCCGGGATGGCAGATTGTTCATCTCCAGGAAAAAAAAGCGCTTGAACGGCAGGTGACAGCACCGTATATCCGCATGATCGGCCCGGTGGTGATCAGCATTTCGCTGTTGACCGGGGTTATGGTGCTGATCCTGTATCAGCTTGCCAACCGGGAAATAGTCAAAAGGAAAAGCGCTGAAAAGCAGCTGCGCCAGAGTGAGGAACGGTATCGTCACATATACAACAAAACACCGGTAATGCTGCATTCCATAGACATTTTAGGGCGGATTATAAGGGTATCGGACCACTGGGTGGAAGTCATGGGATACGATAGAAACGAGGTGATCGGCAGACACCTCACGTCATTTTTCACTCCCGAGTCCAGGGAATATGCAGAAACTGTCATTTTTCCTGAATTTTTCCGTACAGGATTCTGCAAGGAAATCCCCTACACCTATGTGAAAAAAAATGGTCAGACTATCGACACCCTGCTCTCCTGTTACGGTGTCAGGGATGAACAGGGAGACGTGATACGTTCTCTTGCCGTCAGTGTGGACATCACGGAAAAAAACCGTGTCCAGCGGGCTCTGCAGCAGGCAAAGGAACAATTGAGCCAATATTCACACGATCTTGAAAAACAGGTTAACGAACGTACCGGGCAGCTTGTCAAGGCCCAGGAACGGTTGAAAAGTCTTTCAAAAAACATCATCGAATCCCAGGAACGGGAAAAAGCCTCGGTTGCAAGGGAACTCCACGATCACCTGGGCCAGGTGCTGACCGCAATGCGTATAGACGCTGTATGGATGGAAAACATGCTGAAGGAAACTGATCCAAAAGCAGCTGCCAGGGCGAAAGAGATGAAGTCCCTTATCGATGATACCATTGAAGATGTCAGGGAGATGGCCTTCAGGCTCAGGCCCAGGGTGCTGGACGATCTGGGCCTGGTGGACGCGCTGGAATCACTTCTGTCCGATTTTGAAAAACGTTCCGGCACAGCCTGTGTGTTCACCCACAAAAAAATTCCCAAAATCAGCGACACGGTATCCACGGCAGTATACCGCATAGGACAGGAAGCGGTCACCAATGCCCTGCGCCATTCCAATGCCACCACGATCACGGTAGATTTATCCATGGAAGACAGCGATACCCTGGTGCTTGTCATAGAAGATAACGGATGCGGGTTTCCGGCCGACAAGGCCGGCACACTGCCCCGGCTGGGGATGGAAGGCATGAGGGAACGAGCGGCCCTTGTCAACGGACACCTGGAAATCTTCTCGAAACCTGACAACGGTACGCGTATCTGCTGCAGGATAAAGGTTAAAGGACAGGATCATGATTAAAGTGCTGCTTGCCGACGACCACAGTATTGTACGTGAAGGCCTGAGAAAAGTTCTCGAGGACAGCAGCGAGATCCAGGTGATTGCTGAAGCTGCAGACGGTGACACCGCTGTGGATAAAGTTTTGTCCTGCAAACCGGACGTGGCCGTGGTGGATATCTCCATGCCCGGCATGGACGGGCTCGAAGTGGTTACCCGCCTGAAAAGCTACTGTCCGGAGATACCGGTGCTTATCTTGACCATGCACGAAGAAGAGCAGTACGTCATCCGCGCCATGGAAGCCGGAGCCATGGGATATGTCACAAAACAGTCAGCGCCGGAACAGCTGGTAGCCGCCGTGAAAAAACTGCATGGCGGCGGCAGCTACCTGACACCCAAAGCTTCTGAAGCCCTGGCATTGAGGATGATCATGGGAAACCAGAAAATTTCACGGGCGGAAACACTGTCATTAAGAGAGCTCCAGGTACTGCGTAAGCTGGCCATGGGCAGCACGAACCGGGAAATAGCCCAGAGCTACAACTTAAGCATCAAAACCGTAGACACTTACCGCGCGCGTATCCTGAAAAAACTCGGACTGAGAAACAACGCGGAACTCTCACGGTTCGCCATCCAGAACAAACTGGTAGAGTGGTAAGGCTCAAACCGCCTTTTTCCGGGTGAAAAATCCAATCCAGATACCGCTCAGCAGCCAGGCATAGGCCCAGGTACCAAGGATGATGGCGGCAAAAACGACCACAATATCCCTTGGACTGCCGTTCAGGGAAAAACCGGGGACATAACCGAACAAAATAGGCCCAAGATATAAAAATTTGGCAAACTTGAAAGAGGTAAACGCGGTTTTCCACATATTTGCCTTGGCAATGGTCGCGCCGGCAAACGCGGCAATGCACACAGGGGGAGTGATATTGGAATCCTGGGACAGCCAGTACACGATCATGTGGGCGGCAATTTCATTGACCCCAAGGTGAGTAAGGGCCGGTACCGCTACCACAGCCGTGATCAGGTAGGCGGCCGTAACAGGTACTCCCATCCCAAGTATCAAAGATGCCAATGCTATGAGCAGTATTGTCAACAGCAGTGATCCGCCGGCAAGTTCAATCATGATATCCGCAAAGGTCAGCACAAGCCCTGAAAAGGTCAGCACGCCAATGATGATACCGATAACACCGACCGTGGCACCGATTTTGAGACTGTTTTCCGTTCCTTCTCTTGATGCCTGTACAAAGCGTTTAGGCCCGATACGGGTCTCTTTTCTCACCCAGCTGATGACAATACAGGACAACAGGCCGACAATGGCCGAATATCCAGGGGAAAAACCGTAAAGCATGAGAATGGTGATCACAATCAGCGGAATGATGTAAAACCACTGTTTTTTGAACACCTGCATGGCGGAAAATTTTGATTTTTCACCGACAATATTGTGTTTTTTAGCTTCGTAGTGAACCATCATGAAAACGCTAAAAAAATACATCAGGGCCGGAAAGATAGCCACCAACATGATAGTGGAGTATGGCATACCGGTCAATTCCGCCATGATGAACCCGCCTGCCCCCATGATGGGCGGCATGAACATCCCGCCAATAGATGCGGCAGGTTCGATTCCGCCGGCCACATGAGGCTTGAACCCTGCTTTTTTCATCATGGGAATGGTGAACATCCCGGTGGAT
>CAYNHL010000110.1:0-12278 GCA_964397015.1 uncultured Desulfobacterales bacterium
CAAAGCTGCTCTGGTGCTATTCTGAAGCCACTGTTCCCAAGCTGCTTTTGATTACCCGCAAGGATTACGGGGGCTCCTATCTTGCCATGTGTTCCAGGCACCTGGGCGCGGATATGGCCTTTGCCTGGCCCAGTGCCGAAATTGCCGTCATGGGTGCATCCGGCGCCGCAAACATCATCCACGCCAGGGAATTGAAAAAGGCAGATGATCCTGAAGCAAAGCGCAAAGAAAAGATTGCGGAATACGAACAGCAGTTTTCAAATCCTTACTGTGCCGCTGCTAGGGGGTACGTGGATGCGGTAATTCTGCCGTCCCAGACCCGTCCGCGCTTGATCGACGCTTTAGAGGCGCTCAAGACCAAGCGCGAATCCCGGCCGCCTAAAAAGCATGGAAACATTCCGGTTTAAGCTGGAGATAAAATGACACATTCAAGGGAAAACAACACCAAAGGAATGACAAAAATGGACAAGAAAAAAATGGCCGCAGCGGTTGCCGGTGTATTTGCCTGTATCTCCAGCCAGGAGGCGGCGGCATGCAGCACTTTGCCACAGGAACAGGCACCCGGAGAACCTGCAGGTATTTTTCCATCCCCCAACATCTGGGGACAAACCGGGCGGCAGGCCCAGATGCAGCTGAGGTCCATGATGCAGCTTCGCATGTTCAGGTAATTTAAGGATGGCGGCGCATAAACCGAAACGATCTTTTTTTGGGAGAAGATACATGAGCGAACACAATGGCGTGAAAATGGTTGACATGAATTATGACAAGGACAGGCCTGCGGCTGAAAACCCGGTGAAAATAATGGACCTGTCCCTGCGTGATGGACACCAGTCCCTTTTTGCCACCCGGGGAAGAACCGAGGACATGGTTCCGGTGGCCGAAAAAATGGATGAGATCGGTTTCTGGGCGGTGGAAGTCTGGGGCGGTGCCACGTTTGACACAATGCACCGCTTTCTGGGTGAAAATCCCTGGGAACGGCTCAGGACATTGAAACGGTATTTTAAGAAAACACCGTTTTCCATGTTGCTCAGGGGCCAGAACCTGGTGGGATACAGAAATTATGCCGATGATGTTGCAAAAGCCTTTGTAGAAAAAGCTGCTGAAAACGGTATGGATATTTTTAGAACCTTTGATGCTTTGAACGATTTCCGTAATTTTGAAGCAGTTGTTCCGGTTATAAAGGAGTGTAAGAAGCATTTCCAGGGGACCATCTGTTATTCTTTGACAGAACCGAGAATGGGGGGAGATGTCTATAACCTGGACTATTATATTCAAAAGGCCAGGGAGCTTGAAAAAATGGGGGCGGACAGTATATGCGTCAAGGACATGGCAGGACTGATGGCGCCGTATGATGCCTACAGGCTGGTCAAGGCCCTGAAGGAAAATGTCTCCCCGCTGATCAACCTTCACAGCCATTTCACTTCCGGCATGGCATCCATGGTGCATCTCAAGGCTGTGGAAGCAGGTGTGGATATCATTGACACCTGTGTGTCGCCATATGCTTTCAGGACATCACATCCGGCGGTGGAACCGCTGGTGATGGCCCTGCTGGGCACCAACCGGGATATAGGGTTCGACATCACGGCACTTGCCGAAATCAACACGATCCTGGAAAAGGAAATCCTGCCCAAATACAAGCATCTTCTTGACGATACAAAGGTCTCGGTAATCGATATCAATGTCCTGCTGCACCAGACACCGGGAGGCATGCTGTCCAACCTGGTCAACCAGCTCAGGGAAATGGATGCCATCGACCGCCTGGACGAGGTGTTCAAGGAGCTTCCCAGGGTCAGGAAAGAGCTGGGCCAGGTGCCCCTGGTCACACCTACGAGCCAGATCGTGGGGACCCAGACCGTGAACAATGTGCTGTTCGATAATGACAACGAGCGTTACAAGATGGTGACCGCCCAGGTCAGGGATCTTTGCTACGGGCTGTACGGCAAGACCGCAATCCCCATAGACAAAAAAGTGCAGCAAAAAGCGCTCAAGGGTTATGAAAGAGGGGAAACTCCCATCACCTGCCGGCCTGCCGAGGTACTCGAGCCTGAACTTGAAAAGGCGAAAGAAGAGATAGGCGAGCTGGCCGCGGATCAAGAAGATTTGATTATCTATACTCTGTTCCCGGTGACAGGTAAAAAATACCTGAGGCAGAAATACGGAAAAGAAAAAATACCTGAAAGTGTCAAACCCATTACTCTTGAGGATGTCAAAAAAGAACAGGAATTGATTAAAAAGGCACGTTGCGGTGAGCTTGTCGAGCGCTGCAAACTGGAAGACATGCCCGAAAAAAGTGAAAACCTGAGAACATTCAACGTGTTCGTCGATGGGGAATACTTTGAAGTCGGGGTCGATGAGGTCGGGGGGGCACCGGTCCTGGCTTATGCCCAGCCGGCACAGACCCAGGCTCCTGCCGCATCGAAGGAACCTGCCGGAACTGTCGTTCCGCCTCCGCCGGCAGCAGCGAGACCCGCTCCGCCTGCACCGGCATCCTCAAAGCCTGCTTCCGAAGCTTCTGCACCTGCACAACCGGCCCCTGCCGCCACGAAACCGTCACCGGCAGCATCCGGGTCCGCACCTTCCACAGGGACAGGAACACCTGTGACGGCACCCATGCCCGGCATGATAATCAGGTATGTCAAAAAGACAGGAGATGAGGTCAAAAAAGGGGAAACAGTTGTTATCATCGAGGCCATGAAAATGGAAAATGCACTGCCCGCCCCTGTGGACGGGACGATTACAGCCGTCAATTTCGATGCCGGTGATTCGGTTGCAAAAGACAATGTCCTGGCAGTTATTGAACAGTAAAATTGACAAATGGTTTCCTGTGGTTACTTTGGAGTGACATGGAACATATTTTGAAAAGGAGTTGTCATGACATTTGAAACCAAGCAGGAACTGCTGCACCAATACATGGAAATGGAAAAGCCGGTCTGTCCCCATTGCAGCATGGAGATGACCCTGTGGGAAGTGCCCCAGATAGCCATCGGTGATGGACTGGGGTGGGGTTCCCCGTATCTGTTCGTCTGTTTTAACGACGAGTGTCCTTCCTACAAGAGCGGGTGGGATCACTTGAAGGAAACCATGGAACACCAGGCTTCCTACCGGTGCTTCCAGCAGCCGGGAACCACCAATTTTGAATACATGCCGGTATTCAGCCCGGAAGGCGGGACAGGGCAGATTCTCGATGACGTTGCACTGATGGAAAGAGAGGCTGTAAAGGAAGCTACCAGGCAGGGTTTTTCAGTGTTGACCGATTTTTATATTTCAAAGGACTGGGATGAAATCATGAAAATGCTTCTTGATCCGGTCCAGCCGCCCAAGGTAAGGCTCAAGGCAGCTGAAATGGTCGGGGAGCTCGGGGATGCCGACGCTGTTATTCACCTGGTCAACCGTAATTTCCCGGGGCCTGTGCTCCAGGATGCCGTGAACAAGACCATTGAACAGCTCCATGAACGGCACTATACAAGGGAGTGTCCTTTTTGCGCCGAAATAATCAAGAAACGGGCCACGGTCTGCCGGCACTGCAACCGTGAAATCTCAAAGGGATAAGACAGATAAGGTTTTTTTACCGGTTGATTTTATCCATATTAAAGGAGCGGAAAACAATCATTTCCCGCTCCTTTTTTGTGTCCGGAAACCTGGTAAAGGAGAGGGAAGAAAAAGATTCTTCAATGGATTTTTTATTGAAAACAGCATCGAGTCCCTGGCCGATTTTACGGCCGGTCAAGGTGTCCAGTATCACGGCATCCATGCCGTCACAGGAAACTGCATAGGGAATCTGGATATCGTATACAAGCCTTGCCCCGGCCAGGATTTCCCTTTCATATGAATGAATGGCGCCTGCAACACATTTAAACGCCATTACAGGCCTTTGTTTGAAAAAAACGATCAAATCCAGGGTGGAACAGTAATCCTCGCCCTTGAACCGGACCTTGATGGGTTCATCCACGCGGATGTCATTTTTTTCAAATCCCTTTGTTTCGACAAGAAGCCTTTCAATGGCCTGCCGGTTTGCTTCGGCTCCTGTATCGGGCACAGGGCGGCCGGTAATGTAGTCGTTGATGGTGTCGGGCATTATCAGGATTCTCCTTTGAGGTCAAGAGCTTCGAGTCCGGAAAGGTCGTATGCGGCCGCATCGCTCCACAGGCCTTCAAGATCATAAAATTCTGCTGTCTTTTCGTCAAAGATGTGAATGATGATATGACCGTAATCCAGCAGTACCCATGTCCCCTGGTCCATGCCTTCTGTTCCGATGACCGTCATGCCGGACTGCTTCAAGGTCTTGTGTATATGCTCTGCCATGGCGCTGACCTGCCGGGAAGACCTGCCGGTTATGATGATGATGGTATCTGTATACGAGGTGAGCCGGGAGACATCCAGCGCCTTGATGGACAGCGCTTTTCTTGAAAATGCAGGTTTCAGAACAGAAATCAGTTCCTGGCCGGGTTCAACCGTTTTTTTCATAAATATAGTCCTTTTTCAATAATTATTTTTTCACAGGCTTCGGGCACAAGGTGGTCAAAGGGTTTGAATTGTCTGACCCGTTGCCTGATTTGAGTTGATGATATGGGAATCTGCGGGGGATTGCAAATAAAAATGGATCTGTTCTTCGGATGGGTGAATACGGCCGGTGATTCTGAAAACAGGCTGTAGCGGCTTGACAGTTCAGTCATGACAAATTGATCTATTTCCTGCTCCGGTACGGTATGAAGGGCGCGCTGCATGACAATGAGGTCCACGAGACGTAAAAGCTGCCTGTAATCTTTCCATGTCCTGATTTCCATGAAAGCGTCGGAACCTATAATGAGAAAGAAGGTTTGACCTAAGGCCGCCGTGGAGGTTATCTGTAAAACGGTATCTATTGTATAGGAAGGGCCCTGCCGTTTGAGCTCGATATCTGACACACAGAAACCGGGAATTTTTGCTACGCTTTTTTCAACCATTTCAAGGCGGTCACGGGCCGGGGCCAGGGCGGCGGTATCCGGTTTGTGGGGAGGAGCCGCAGAGGGTATAAAACAGACCCTGTCCAGAGCGAACTGCTGCCTGACCGATTGAATGGTCTTGATATGGCCGTTGTGGATTGGGTTGAACGTGCCCCCGAAAAGTCCGGTCTTTTTAACCTTGTTCGTCATGTCCGGCCTGGTGGAGACGCTTTGCAAGGATCTGGACCAGCTGGTCGCATCCCTGGCCTGTTGCCGCGGAAATCGTCAGGACATCGAGATGGCCGACAGCCTTTTTAAAACAGGATACGGCTTCTTGAGTGCCGGTCAGATCGGTTTTGTTCAGTACAATCACCTGTTCTTTTTTAGCAAGCTTTCTGCTGTACATGGCCAGTTCGTTGTTGATCATCCGGTATGCATCCAGCGGATCGGCCATGCTGATTTGGGATGCATCAATCAGGTGAATCAAGATAGATGTGCGCTCGACGTGCTTTAAAAAGGTGATGCCAAGTCCTGCCCCTTCATGTGCTCCCTTTATCAATCCAGGGATATCGGCGACCGCAAAGGGCTCGTTGAATCCGGGATCGACCATGCCTATGGTGGGTGTCAGGGTGGTGAACGGATAGTCGGCAACCCTGGGTTTTGCAGCCGAAATCCTGCGGATCAATGTGGATTTTCCCGCGTTGGGAAGCCCGATAATACCAACATCAGCCAGGAGTTTGAGCTCGAGTTTTATGGTAAGCTCCAGGCCGGGAAGTCCTGGCTGTGAATAACGGGGGGCACGGTTGGTGGAAGTGGCAAACCGTTTGTTTCCCCGGCCGCCCTTGCCGCCCCTTGCCAAAACATATGTATGGGATTCTTCTGTCAGGTCTACGATGAGATCACCGGTTTCGGCATCCATGACAAGGGTGCCCGGTGGAAGATCAAGATAGATGTCCTCACCGTTTTTTCCGTGTTTTTGCTGCCCTCGTCCCGGCCCGCCGTTCCGGGCGCTGAAAAGCTTTTGCCGCCTGTAATCCTGAAGGGTTCTTATACGCCTGTCCGTCCGGAGTATGACATGGCCGCCATCCCCGCCGTCCCCACCGTCCGGTCCGCCCTTTTCGATAAACCTTTCCCGTCTGAAACTGGTACATCCCGGGCCACCGTTACCGGACCGGACAGTGATGGTTGCTTCATCTACAAATTTCACGCTTCATAAACGCTGACTTTTTTCCTTGATCTGCCCTTTCTTTCAAAAGACACTACACCGTCAATCAGGGAAAAGAGTGTATAATCCTTGCCCATTCCCACGTTGTTACCCGGGTGAATGCGAGTGCCTACCTGACGGACAATGATATTGCCGGCGCGGACTTTTTCTCCGCCGAAGTGTTTTACTCCCCTGCGCTGGGCATTGCTGTCGCGACCGTTTTTGGAGCTTCCTGCTGCTTTTTTATGTGACATGTTATTATCTCCCTGGGAAAGTTAGACCTGGATGGAATCAATTTTTACTTCAGTATAATACTGCCTGTGGCCTCTTGTCCGCCTGTATCCCTTTCTGCGCTTATACTTGAAGACAATCTGTTTTTTCCCCTTGGCCTGATCAAGGATATGAGCCTTGACAACAGCATTGTCCACCCTGGGGCTGCCGAGGGTGACAGTTTCCCCGTCTGAATACATGAGGACATCATCAAATTCCACTTCGGAACCTTCGGAACCCTCGAGCTTTTCAATCCTGAGCACCTGCTCTTCATGAACCTTGTATTGCTTTCCGCCGGTTCTGATTACTGCATACATGTTTCGACTCTCCTTAACCTTAAAAATATATTATTACATAAAGCTTCTTGATTTTTAAACTCGTCATATTATAACGCAATTTCAAAATTGTCAAGATAAAACAAAACCGGGATATCATGGGTATGAAGTCAAGTGAGATACACGGACTGCCTTTAAAAAACACTGCTGATCGTTGAATTCTTTTTCAATTGTGCGTATACTTGATAAATTGACAATGGCACGGGTATCGGCAGCAGCAGTTTTTTATCAAAGCTTGGGCTTTTTTTGTCCGGGGGGGGTAAATGACGGAAAAAATCACGCCGGCAGACAGCGCACACCCGGAGCAAACTGTATTGATCGTTGATGACGACGAGCAGATCGGACGGGCCATAGGCCGGTTGCTCAAACGCATCGGCGTGAAGTTCATGTATGTAACTTCCGGCAGTGCCGCTCTCGAGCAGATGAAGGACAGAAAGCCTCCTTTTTCCCTGATCCTGACTGATCAGCGAATGCCCGGAATGCTTGGAACACAGTTTCTTGAAAAGGCAAAACATATATCCCCGGACACCATTCGCTACCTTATCACCGGTTATTCAGATGTGAGGGCCATACAGGATGCGGTGAACAAGGGCGCCATACACCGGTATATCGCCAAACCCTGGGATAATGACGAGCTCATGGAAACCATAAGGACAGGGCTTGAGCAGTATGCGATTGTCATGGAAAACCACCGGTTGTTTACACTGGCAAAGAAGCAGAATACAAAACTTTATACCCTGAATCTTAGATTGAAGGAGAGCACCAGGGCCCACAAGAAAACCATAGCCCAGCTTGACAGGCGCATCAGAGAGCTCAAAGACAGGCTGGAAAAGGGATCTGAAAAAACCGATAATGTCCGGGAAGTCGAAACCCTGCTCAAGCAGCACAGCCTGATGGATGCAGGAGCAGTAGAGGCATTGTATCCGGCGCTTTTAGCCCGTTTATGTGATCAGTTCCAGCAGGCAGCCCTGCAGGAGGGGTTTGATATATCACAAATCGATCCGGCTTCAGGGGGTTCAGGGGAAAATAGAGATGACTCAAGCCACTGACAGTCACATTCTGTTGATCGAGGCTGATCCTGAACTGAAAAAACGGATTGACACTCTTCTTTCATCCGAGACCGGAATCAGGGTGTCTGCCTTTGACCGGGCCAAAGATGCGCTTGCCTTTCTTGAAACTCAAGCAAAGCAGTCGATCGCGCTTATAATCTCGAGCTATAAGATGCATGAAATGTCCGGGGACGAGGTTTTAAGAAAAGCCAGGGAAATTTCCTGGTTCAGCCGGCGAATGCTTATTTCCGATATTTCAGATATCGACACAATGATCAATGCGGTCAATACGGCTGATATACATGCCTGCATGGTATTGCCGTTTACGGATGACGAACTGATCTCCCAGGCTAAAGAAGCCATCGGGCAATACCGGGATATCAAAAACAAGGACCACCTGACCCGGGTCACCCGCCGCCAGAATAAACAGCTTTTTAAACTCGCAAGTGAACTCAAGAAACTGGACGAAAAATCAGTTCACGATATTCGTGAGCGCAAGGCGGTCATCAAGGCACTTTTATCTAAAATATCGGCTGTCCAGGGCCAGTCGGAACGCCTGCAAAAGCTTTCCGTGAAGCAGTATCTGCTGGAAACCGGAAAGGAACTGTCACCTGAAGGCATGAGGCAGGCACTGCAGGAGCTCAAAGAGCAGATAAGAGCAGTAATGGACAGCTTGTTTCCCGGTTCTGTTTCACAGGAGGATATTTCCTGTGCCCGGATCAAGGATCCGTCCCTTGTGAGAAAAGAATACCTTAAACCGGCAGCAAAACTGATGCCCCGTTTCCTCGCGGTGTTTTCCTCTCCACCGTCGCCTGTTCCGGACCAGGAGGAAGATGTTGCGACTGTAACTTTTGAAGGTGACGATGATATGCCCCTTGAACTGGTATTGTCACAGGATCAGGTCAAGGCGTTTTTGACCCTGAAAAAGAGTGGCTCCCATGGCATGACGTTGGAAACGCTCAAGACTTTTTTAGCTATAAACCGTGTGATTTCCGGATTGAAACCTGATCATGAGATACAGGCCTGGCTGGATACTGTTTCTGTAGGTGACAAGCCGTTTACAGTGGCTTCGGGCCGGCCTCCCAGCCCTCCGGAGGATGCCAGGGTGCGTTATTATTTTCCAAAGGATTACCGCCAGGCAGGCACCTTGAAAGAAGACGGTACATTTGATTTTACAGACCGGGGAAAGATTCCTTTTGTCAAAAAAGATACCCTGCTGGCCCAGAAAGTCTATCCGGTTGCCGGCATACCGGGCATGACAGTGACAGGGGACGGTATTGCAGTGCCTGAACCTGTCGATATACCTTTAGCCGCAGGCCCCGGGGCCAGGATGTCCGAAGACGGGGTCGATGTTTTTGCCGACAGTGACGGACAGCCTTTCCTGGATGCCTTGGGAAACCTGTCGGTACTCTCAGAGCTCAATATCAAGGGAGATGTCGATTTTGAAACGGGCAACATTGATTTTTCAGGCAATTTAATAGTGAAAGGCACCATAAAACCCGGATTTCGTGTCAAGGCCGCCTCGTTGACCGTTCAGCAGATCGAAGGGGCGCATATTGTTCTGACCGGGGATCTGACTTGCAGCGGCGGGATCATCGATGCCACCCTGGTGAGGGTCCAGGGTGATATCCATGCAAAATACATCAACAATTCGGTCATCGAAGGATTTGGTGATCTGAGTGTTCAAAAGGAAATTATTGATTCGAAAATACAGATGAGCGGCGCTATCTTGAACCCCACAGGAGCTGTCATCGCTTCCAGGATCAGTGCAAAAATGGGGATAGATGCCGGAAGTATCGGCACTGACATGGCGAAACCATCCCGCCTGGTTGTGGGAGTGGACAAATATGTCAGGCACCTGGTTTCTGTCATTGAATCTGACAGGAAAACTCATGCAGAAGGCGTGGCTGAGCTGGAAAAATCGTTGTCGGAACTTGAAAAGGAAAATCATGACCTGCATGCAGCCATAGCGGCCCAGGCACATGTACAGGACCGGGCCCAGCTTGAACTCCAGGATATAGAGAAAAAATTATCTGCTGTGCGGGCAGCCAAAGACATGGGGGGGATACATCAGCTGGAGAAAAGCGCCAGACGTCTTGAAGCCAGGATTAAATCAGTGGAACACGATATAAATTCAGGGTTTGAACGCCAGGATGCCATTGCCCGTGATATTCCACAAAAAAAAGAGAAGCTGTCAAAACTTCGGCAGACCATCCAGAACCTTGAAAAGGAAAAACAGGCCCTTCTGGCGCTGACCGAAAAAAAGGAGTCAGTCCCCGAGGTCAAGGTTAGCCGGACCATCCGGTCCGGTACCAGGATAGACGGGCCCCACGCAACCATGACCCTTGACAGGGATCTGTCCCGTTGTAAGATAATGGAAATCAAACGAAGCGGCGAGGAGCTGCATTTTTATGAAATGCAGGTGGTCACCGAAGTCTGAACAATAAGCCTGCTAACAAGGTGCAGGATCATGCAGGACATAACGGTCTGACAGCGGGTCGAACCGGGCGGCGAACCGGTGAATGAATGACTGTATTGCAGGGTGCTCCGGGTATGTCAGGGCATGGTACCTGAGGTAGTCAAACACTTTGAATGCATCGGTTTCAGGGTCACTGAACAGGCGGGCAGGGTCTTCGAGACAAGGCATTTGCGAAAACAGCCGTTTTGACTGGTTGATGCGGTTGCGGCACAGAATGGAAATAATTGTTGTCCGGTTTCGGTTTTCAAGCGCATACTGCACGACAGCCCTGAGAAAAAACGAGACAGCTGCAACTTCGGACTGCAGGACAGGACCCGGCCTGCAAAAATCTTTAAAGGCACTGATATAGGCGGGACTGGATTTCTCAATTACACTGGGCAGCAACTGCTGCCGCTTTTTGATGGCAGCAGGCTTGAAGATATCGAAAAATTCGCGGATATTGGTCATGCCGGGCGGATTCAGTTCATTGGTGCCGCTGTCAAGCAGCAGGGTTTCCACCTGTGTGGGCAGAAGATCGTCAAGGTGGATCTTTTTACCGGCAGGGGTCATCACTTCAAGGGGTTTGAAATAATCGACGCCAAGCGCCTGCCTGCCGGTTTTCCGGACAGGGAAAAAAAAGGTGTTCCTGGTAACCGGAATTTTCCGGTGCCCAAAAGGGTTCAGTGCACTGGTAAATGTCGGAATGACTATAAAGACGTTATCAGGTGTAATTTCCGTACCATAACTGTCGGTGATGGACGATTTGACTGAAATGAAATCCTCATCCTGGCCGGCGGCAATCAGCAGGTCGTCAAAATCATGCTGCCGGTGAATTGTCCCTGTTTCCATTTCAAGCATCTCAAGCCGCCTGCGGTTCTTGTTCGTGATGCTTACCGAAATATCCGTATCGAGCTCAACCAGGGCTTTCAGCAGCCTTTTTTTACCCTTGGGAACTTTTGTCAGCAGGCCATATACCAGGTTGATATCATTTTTTTCAAGAAATTGCATGATATCTCTGATATCTTTTCCTTCAGCCTCCCAGTCCAGGGGGTCCGATGCCCCGTAAAGGGTGTATGAGTGATTTTTCACTGCAGCAAGCTGTCTTATGATCGTTTTTGCGGCATCAAATGAAAAGTGTTTCCTGATACCGGGAAGAGCCCATTCATTGCACCGGCGGCAGAAATGACTGCATCCCGAAGTCATTTGAAAGGTGATCGCTGTCTTTAAAACCAGCGGCCACTGGCATTCGGCAAGGTTCAGGCCTGCTTTTAAGGAATCAAACGAAACAATTTCAGGTGATCGATATTTTTTTTTTGCATGGGCTGCCAGGATGCGGTGTATCGAGCGAGCGGCCATTTCTATTTTACCGGTCTCATTTCCTTTTGCAGTTACAGGCTTGAATTTTTTGAGCATGACCAGGATCTGGGACAGTGTTTTCTGCTGGTGTTCGTCAAGGCAGGTTCGAGTGGGAAGGGCGGCTGCTATGCTGCCAAGGATATGATCCGCCTGCAGGCGGTCATTGTCGTAAAGGGCGCATAACAAAGCGTCCCGCTTGTTTTCAAGCCAGTGGGTCATGTCGGGGTTTTTCCAGTAAAAAACGGGATGCACGCTGGCTTGGCGGCATCCCGTTCATGTTGTTCACAAAGAATATTTTAAAAAGCTATCCCTTGACCTCTTCCTTGACCGTGGTGGCCAGTTTGTACAGGATGGTCAGCACAAGGAATCCAATGGCATACACCATTAAGGTAATCATGATTTCCTTGCCAGTAGGGGCATATTCAGTGACATGGTGCAGGGGGGATGGAACAAATCCGCCCGAGATCATGCCAAGTCCCTTGTCGATCCAGGCGCCTATAAAGATGAACAGGCAGGTGATCGGCAGAAGGATGTAATTGTTTCTCAACTGTGGAATCAATAAAAGCACTGCCCCCACGGTCATCAATATGACAGCGGACCACATCCATGGCACCAGGGCGTTGTATCCATGGTACCCAAAAAACAGGTAATCTAGGTGTGACATGTGGCTCGGCAGTCCGCTGT
>CAYNHL010000111.1:0-12241 GCA_964397015.1 uncultured Desulfobacterales bacterium
CTCAAGATGCCTGTCAATCTATACCTGGTCATCCCTTTTTGTGTTTGGATTTACCTTATGCCAACAGGGTGCCGGAATATGGCCGCGGCGGCTTTATTTAGGCAGAAGCAACAAAACCCCACCTGCAAAATTCTTACTTGCGATTGCCCTGACCATTTGACCGAAGGGTTAATTTGTTCCTTCTATTCCTTCAAAATTATAGTTTAGCCTTCTATCCAATTTTTTATTTCTCCGGTATCCCGAGGGCGGCTGCCTGGCAGGCTGTCAGGGTGACAGCGCCCCAGTGGGATGTCACTTCTCCTGTGAGAAGATAGGGTTTTCCAGGATGCAGCAGATACCGGTACCGCTCAAAGGCCCTGGGGAAAAACACGGTTTCAAGCAGGCCGGTTTCATCTTCAAAGGTCAAAAATTTCATGGGATCTCCCTGCCGGGTGGTAACTGATTTGCCGGTGAGCAGCCATCCGGCGACACGGATTGTCCTGCCCGCATGGGCATGGATATCCCGGATTTTTACGGTGTTCATTTTTTCAATGGTTTTTTGGAACAATACCATGGGATGACAACTGCATAAAAACCCCAGAATTGCATATTCCTTCCGCAGCCTGTCGATGGTAAGTTCCGGCGGGAAATCGGGTGGCGGCGGGAGAGTACAGGCCGGCGGCGTGAACAGTGACGGGCCCGGCATTGCCTGGCGCCGGTGTTTTAGCCAGCAGGAAAACTGCCACAGCAGTGCCGGCCGTGCCCCGCCGGGAGAAAAAACGTCCAGGCTGCCGCTTTGAATGAGTGCCCGGGCTTCGTTTTCATGTGGAGAAACCCTGGAAAAAAAATCGATGGCATCGAGAAAAATTCTTTTCCTTCTTTCATTGACAATTTTATGCATGGTTTTCCGGCACAGGGTTTTGACGGCCATGAGGCCGGCCCGCAGCCTGCTTTTTTTACCCGTCCATGCCACTTTGCTGCGGCTCACATCGGGTCCTGCAATAAAAAGACCCATCCGGCGGGCTTCGGACACGTAGGCAAATGTGGAATAAAACCCTCCCTGATTGCTGATGACAGCGGCCATGAATTCAGCCGGGTAATGGGTTTTCAAAAAGGCGGCCTGAAAGGAAACCCTTGCGTAGGAAGCGCTGTGGGGTTTGCAAAAGGAGTACCCGGAAAAGCTGGAGATCATTTTCCAGACAGACTGGATATCGGCGGTAGACACCCCGTTAGCCGCAGCCCCGCTGCAGAACTTTTGGTAATAATCCGTGAGCGCCCGGGCCTTTGATTTTTTTGAAAGGATGCGGCGCAGGCCGTCAGCCTGTGCATGGGAAAATCCTGCCAGCTTGACAGCGACTTTTGATACATCTTCCTGGTATACCATGATGCCGAAGGTTTCCTTCAGCACACTTTCCAAAAGGGGGTGAATGGGCTCCCATACACCGGTGTGCAGCCTCTTAAGATAGGCGTTTATGAATTCGTTGGCAGCCGGCCGGATAATGCTGGAATGGATCACCACGTGCTCAAAATCACCGGTTCTGGCTTTTTTCTGCAGCAGCCTCATTGCCGGGCTTTCAATATAGAAACATCCCATGGTATGCCCTAAGGCGATGGTCTGCACTGTATCCGGGTCGTCTTCAGGGTCTATTTCAAATACCTTTGCCTGCCCGGTATTTATTTTAACGCTTTCACAGGCGTCCCTTATAACCCCCAGGCTGCGGTTGCCCAGAAGGTCTATTTTGACAAGTCCGGCATCTTCGGCAGAATCTTTGTCCCACTGCATCAGGGGAACACCTTTAGGGGCGGTTTCCACGGGCACATATGTGTCAATGGGACCGGGCGTTATCACCACGCCCCCGGGGTGAACCGACAGGTGACGGGGCATCCCGGTGATCCGCCCGGCACAGGCCATGACTGCCGGCCAGGGATCGGGAAGATCCGCGTAATTGAAGGCAGGCTGTCGCCTCGATAGGGACATGTCCTGCCGGCCTGTGTTCTCCTGTGTCCAGAAACCCGGCAGCTTTCGTGACATTGCGGTGATGTCCCCGTCGGGCAGGCCGAACACCCTGGCAACTTCGCGTACGGCCATCCTGGGCTGGAAAAGTACATGGCTTGCCACCATGGCCGCATGACCCTTGAATTTGTCCAGGACATGGTCCAGGATGCGGTCCCGTTCATCCCAGGCGAAATCAATGTCAATATCCGGGGGATCTGTCCGGCCAGGATTGAGAAACCGTTCGAAA
This sequence comes from uncultured Desulfobacterales bacterium, assembly GCA_964397015.1. Classification (GTDB taxonomy): domain Bacteria; phylum Desulfobacterota; class Desulfobacteria; order Desulfobacterales; family Desulfobacteraceae; genus MADRE2. The sequence goes on from CAYNHL010000111.1 coordinate 2,223, forward strand.
TACAGGTTGCATTTGATGGGGCAGACATTGGTGATGCCCAGGCAGTAGGCCACAATGGATGCGGCTCCCGAGCCCCGGCCGCAGGTCCGGCTGCTTTTCTGGACAATGGACTGCACGACAAGAAAATATGAACAAAAATTCTTTTGTTCGATAATGGCCAGTTCATGATGAATGCGCTGCCTGACAGCCTCCGGGACAGGATCCCCATAGCGCTTTACCGCTCCTGCCAGGGTGTTTTCCAGCAGCCTGGCAGCAGGAGGCATGTCCGCAGGCCCGGTTGCCGGCGGCATGACAATCCCGAAATCCGGCCGCCTGAACTCGAGCTGTTCCGCGATGGATTCAGTATTGGAGATGGCTTCCGGGATGACGGCAAAGCGTTTCAGGTAATGTTCCATAGAGTGTAAAACCGCGCCGGCAGGAGCCATGTCCAGGGGAGAAAGTCTTGACAGGACAGTGTTTTTATCAATGGCCCGCAGGACCTGGTGAATGAAATGGTCTTTTCGGGTCAGAAAAAAACTCCCAGGCGTTGCCACCAGAGGAATCTGGCGGTGCCTGGCCGCCCGGTACAACGGGTGCCGCCGGTGCAGGGGGTTCCCGGCCAGGGCTGCGGCAACATTGACTGCCCGGTCGTGGAAGGTTTCCAGCAGGTGCGGATCTCCTGTCAGTACTGCCAGGCCGCCGGCATGGTCCGGCAGGCTCGTTTCCAGGGAAAATTCCGGGTTCCGGTGGCGCAGGGTGATCAGCCGGCACAGGCTGGCATATCCGGCCGCGTTCCTGACCAGGCAGACCACCCGCCCGGGATTTCGGGGGTCGGTGAGTTCCGCCCCGATTACAGGATCGATGCCCAGCTCCTCACAGGCGTGGATAAAAGGCCACATCCCGTACAGGTTGTCAGTGTCGGTCAGCGCCATCCGGGTATAGCCCAGAAAGCGGGCCTGCCGGCACAGAGCAGTGATGTCCGGGATGCCCTGCATGAGAGAATAATGGGATCTGACCGTCAGCGGGATCATGGCCGTATCATCGGGACAGGGTGACGGCCGGCGCTACGGCACAGGGGCCGAACCGGGTCCTGATCCGGTCTATGGCAATCGACAGTCTTCGCTGCCGGGTATACCGGTCCGGTGATGAAAACAGGGACAATTGGATTTCGACCGGCAGGGTCCGGGTGCAGGCAAGCTCCATGTGGCGTATCCGGACCCGCCGGTTCCAGGCTTTGTAAAGCAGGGGCAGGCATGCCCTGAACATTTCCATGTCATCGGCCGTGGGGGGATGGATCTGTATGACTGCCCGGCGGAGGATACCGTCTGAATAGGTCAGGGTCATTGCAGCCGCCGCTCCCAGGCGGCTGCGCTCCCGCAGGGTGCGGCAGACCGGTGCGATCACGGTATACAGGCCTTTTTTCAACTGGGTCACGGTATGGGCATCGGTTGCAAATTCATGGTCCGCCCTGAACCTGGAGCGGGCCGGCAACGGACAGACAGCTGAGCGGTCAATGCCCCGGACGATTTCATACACTGCCTGGGCCCGGCTGCCGACAGCCACTGACAGCTGGTCCATGTCCAGGGCCAGGACATGGGCGGCGGTAAGAAAATTATAAGAGTGAAGCCGCGTCAGGTCCGATACCGTAAGACCGGGGATCAGGGCCAGGGGGAGCGGGGATAAAAAGCGGATTTCATCTCCGGCATTGACGCTGCAGGCTCCGTAAGGCTTGACGGTTCGTGTCGCCGCTTTGGCAACGAGCTTGTTTGATGCCACAGACCATATGGGGTCCAGGTCGAAATCCATTTTAATTTCCCGGGCCAGCCGCCGGGCCACGTCGCAGGGCGGGCCGGACAGCCGGGATGTTCCCGTGACGTCCAGGAAAAGGTGGCCGTCATCCAGGCCGGATTCAACCAGGGGTGCGTGTGCCCGGGCGAGCTTGACCAGGGCCGTCATGATCTTTTCATAACGGTGAGGCTGCAGGGGAAGTACCGGTGAACCGGGGCAAAGCCTGCCCGCCTTTGCCAGGGGCATACCCTTGCGGACACCGGCCTGGAAGGCCTCTTCGTTCATGTCATACACCAGGGCCCTGGCCGCTCCCGGGGGAGCTATGATAAGGGGGCCGTCACCTGTGCCGGGCCGGGTGGTGCGCGTGACTGCGGCGGCAAAATCAGCGATGTTCAGGTGAATGACGTCGCGTGTCATGATCAGGCTTTTTGATGCAGCCGGCCGCTATCAGCATCTCGGTCAGCCGCAGGGCATTTTTCGGGGCCTGGCCCCGGACATGATTGTTGAAAAAAACAGCGCCGGTTTTTGCCTTCAGGGCCATGGGCGTGATAAACCGGGTAATCCATTCGTCAAGTTCCGGGTCTGAATAATCGTAGTCAAACTGGTGCTGCATGCTGCCGGAGTTCCATCCCCGGGCATTGCGGCCGTGGAACCGGATATAGAACAGGTCGGGGTTGGTCACGGCATCCATTGCCGGAAACAGGTACGGCAGCCCCGGGGTGTCCACGGTTACCAGGGTCACTTTCCGCTTTTCAAGTCCTGCCAGTACCCTGTCACAGGCCCAGGAAGCGTGGCGGAATTCGACACTCAAGGGGAGGTCTGCCAGTTCGTCCAGAAGAGCTGCCAGGTAGCGCCTGCGGCCCGGGGTCCTCTTGAATCCCGGCGGAAACTGTATCAATATGCTCAGCAGCCGGCCGGATTGCACCAGGGGTGAGATTCCCTTTCGATAAGCCTCGGCCTGGAGCTTCCATGAATCCGGATCGATGTCATGGGTCAGGGTCCGGGTCAGTTTGGCCGCAAAACAAAAGCCGCTGGGAACCCGGCCGCACATGCGCTCGATGGCAGGCGCCCGGGGCATCTGGTACCAGGTGTAATTGAGCTCGGTTGCCGGAAACATGCCGGTATACACCTTCAGCATGTTGGCGGAATGGGTTCCTTCGGGGTAGAATCCGGCATCTACCCATTCCCCGTAGGAATACCCGCTGGTCCCGACAAGGATACCGGCACCCGGGCCTGCCTGCGCTGTCATCCTTCTGCCTGCCAGCTGTGGCCCGGTCCCCGGATCACTCCCAGAACCTTTCCCTGGATCATAACGTCGCTGAACCTGTAGGTCTGGGTTGAATAGGCCGGGTTTTCAGGCCGCAGTTCTATGTGATGAGTATGCAGGAAAAATCTTTTGACCGTGGCTTCTTCATTCCGTATCAACGCCACCACAATTTCCCTGTCCCTGGCATACTGCCGCGGGGTACAGATGGCCAGGTCCCTGTCCAGAATGCCGGCGCCGTTCATGGAGCTTCCTTTGATTTCCAGGGCGAACAGGTTCTGCCCGGGGTAGATATTTGCATCCACCACCACGGTACCTGCCCATTCCTGCTGGGCGTACATGGGCAGGCCGGCCGTGATCTGTCCGATGACAGGCACTGGCTTCAGCCGGTGCTGGACAGATATATCCCCCCGGGTATCCAGGAGATGAATGGTCCGGCTGTAGCGTCCTTCCCGCCGGATTACCCCCTTTTTTTCAAGGGTTTTCAATGCCTGAGCAACGGCGGCGTGGCTTACATTCAGGGCCGAGGCAGCTTCCCGGAGGCTGGGAGCGGTCCCCCGGGCCCTGATTTCCTCTTTTAAAAAATCCAGAAGTTTTTTCTGTTTGGCGGTCAGGTTATTCATAATATTTTATACATACCAGGGATCATGTTCAATGTCAATGAAAATGTAAAGTATGTGGATGTAAAATGTAAAGTTTTGACAAATTCCTGGTTTGTGATGGTTAGACCATTATAAATTCCGTATAGCCCTGCCTGGCTGGATTTTACCGAAAACAGCCTGTTTCAGGGAAATATTTTATGTTGACAATCGATTTCAGATGGGCTAATGCAAGCACAGTTGAGGCTGTAGCAGCGTATTTTCCAAAAAATTTTGCAAAGATTAAAAAACGGAATGAAATTTTTATGGCGCAATTAGAACTCAGGAACATCACGGTAAGGTTTGGCGGTCTTCTGGCATTGTCCAATTTGAGTTTTACCATAGGCGGTGGCCGTATCATGGGTCTGATCGGTCCCAACGGCGCTGGAAAAACCACGGTATTCAATGTGCTGACCGGTGTATACAACGCGACTGAAGGGGATGTCGTCTTTAACGGGAAAAGCATCCTTGGTAACAGGCCCTATGTGATCTTCAAAATGGGTATTGCCAGGACATTCCAGAATATCCGGCTGTTTTCGGCCATGACTGCCGTGGAAAATGCGATGGTGGCACGGCATTGCCGGTCACGTACCGGGGTCGTGGGTTCGATTATAAGAAGCCGCTCACAACGGCAAGAGGAAGTGGAAATTCGGAAAAAAGCCCTGGAAGCCCTGGCCTTCATGGGAGTGGACCGGTATGCCGATACCGTGGCCTCCAATCTGTCCTACGGACTCCAGCGTCGCCTGGAGATCGCAAGGGCCATTGCATCGGAACCCCAGGTGCTGCTGCTGGACGAACCTGCGGCAGGCATGAATCCTGCGGAATCCTCGGAGTTGATGAAAGATATTTCACGCATATCAAAGCTCGGCATTGACGTGCTCCTGGTGGAGCACGACATGAAAGTGGTAATGGGTGTGTGTGATCATATTATTTGTGTTGATCATGGTGTCAAGATTGCAGAGGGGAATTCAACCGAGATCCAGAATAATCCCGACGTGATCGAAGCCTATCTTGGTCAGCCGGCCAACCAATAACTTTTAGGAGGAAATGATGAAAAAACGCGTTTTATCAATTTTAGTCATGGGACTGATCATGGTTCCGTTTTTAATGGGCGCAGTTTCGGCCAAAACCCTGAAAATAGGCTCCATGAGTCCCTTGACAGGCCCGTATGCATCAGATGGCACAGATATTAAAAACGGTGTGCTCACCGCGATTGCAGAATTTGAAGAAATGGGGGGTGTCCCGGGATACGACAAAATCGAGCTTTTCGCCCAGGATACGGCCTGTGATCCCAGGCAGGCGGTTGCATCAGCCAACAAGCTCATCAACATGGAAGTGGCCGGCGTAATCGGAGCCTATTGTTCTTCAGCCACCATCCCGTCCTCGGAAGTACTTGCCGAAGAGGACATTATCATGATTACCCCTGCCTCCACCCACCAGGATGTAACAGACCGCGGTCTGCCCTACATGTTCAGGATGTGCGGAAGGGATGATGACCAGGCACCTGCTGCCGCAAAGTTTATCAAGGAAGCGCTTGGAGCCAAGACACTTTTTATCGTGGATGACAAGACCACATATTCCCAGGGTCTTGCAGACGGTGTTGCCAAGGCAGCCAAGGAACTTGGAATGGAAGTTCTGGCACATGAGCATGTCAACCAGGGAGACAAGGATTTTTCCGGTGTCCTGACACTGGCAAAAAAGAAAAACGCCGATGTATTCTACATGTCGCTCCAGGGATATTCCCCTGCAGCCATGATGGTCCTCCAGGCCAGCCGTCTCGGGATGGATTCCCAGATTGTTACCCAGGATGCCGTTTTTCAGCCAAAATTGATGGAAGTTGCCAAGGAAGCTGCTGAAGGCGTCTGCCTGACCTATGGATACACCGATCCCACCACACCTGAATACAAAGCGTTTGAAAAACGCTATGTGCCCAAGTATGGAAAGATTGCAGCCTATGCAACCTATGCATATGATTCGGCTACAGCATTGCTGAAAGCCATCAAGGCTGCCGGTTCCACTGATTCGGCCAAAGTCAAGGCCGAACTGATGAAACTGGATTACCAGGGCGTTGCCAAACAGGTAAAATTCATGGAGAATGGCGATTCAGGTTCTTCTTACATTGCATTTAAAGTCGAAGACGGAGAATTTATTCCCTATTGGGATCCGGAAAAAGGCTTTCTTAAGTAGCAAGTTGGTTTGACTTGGGATGCGGCCGGGGCCGACAGCTACGGCCGCATCGATTTTTACCCGTGAATTGGATTTAGGGAACGCATGGAATATTTTATTCAGCAATTGATTAACGGAATCACCCTCGGGGGCATGTATGCCTTGATCGCGCTGGGATATACCATGGTATACGGTGTTATCCAGCTTATCAACTTTGCCCATGGAGAATTTTTCGCGGCTGGCGGCTATGTGGGCGCCATTACCCTGGGGTACTTTTCCGGCCTCGGTTATATGCAGACACACCCGGTACTCTGCCTGACCGCCGCGTTTGCTTTTGCCATGGCCTATTGCGCCTACCTTGCGGTCGGCGTTGAAAAAATCGCCTATAAACCGTTGAGAAAACAGTCCAGGCTGGCTGCATTGCTGTCGGCACTGGGTATGTCCATATTTTTGTCAAACGGTATGATGCTGACCCAGGGTGTCTATGACAAAATCTATCCCAGCGAATTGTTCCAGGGAAGGTTTGATCTCGGAGGAATGGTTACCATTTCATACCTCCAGATTACCATTGTAGGCCTGACAGCCATTCTTCTGGTAGGGCTCAATATCCTGGTGTTCAAGACCAAAATAGGCATGGCCATGCGCGCTACCGCACAGGATAAAACCATGTCGGCGCTGGTGGCCATCGGGAGCAACAAGATCATCTCCCTGACATTCGCTATCGGGGCGGGCCTGGCTGCTGCGGCGGGCATCATGTACGGGCTGTATTACGGGTCAGTGCGGTATGACATGGGGTTTGTACCTGGTATAAAAGCATTTGCCGCCGCCGTTCTGGGCGGGATCGGCAATATCACCGGAGCCATGATCGGCGGCTTTATCATCGGCATGGTGGAAGTATTCGGTGCCGGTTATATATCCGGCGAATACAAGGATGTGTTCGCGTTTATCATTTTGATCGCGGTGCTTTATTTTAAACCAACTGGAATTATGGGCGAGAATATCGATGATACAAGAGTTTAGAAAAGTCTGGAAATCATACGCCATCGGAATGCTGTGGCTGCTGGGCCTCCTGTGGCCCATGACCGGCATACATTCCGACGGAACCCTGACCTTTGCCAATACTGTAACCATCTGGAGCTATATACTTGCAGGATCTTTTGTCTGCCTTTTTATCTACGTGTTGAACAAAGGCGGCTCACTGAGTTTTGTGACAGATCCCCTGTCCAATGCTACCGGCCTGATTAAAACCCGTGCGACAACAGTTCCCACATGGTTCTGGATTTGCATCTTCCTTGCCGCGGCCTTTTTGTTTCCGCAGTTTGCCAACCGGTACGGTACGGATGTGGCCATCAACGTATTGATCTATATTAGCCTGGGACTTGGACTCAACGTGATGGTAGGTCTGTGCGGGCTTTTAGACCTGGGATATATCGCTTTTTACGGAGTGGGCGCCTATACCTATGCCCTTTTCAATACCATATACGGATTCGGTTTCTGGGTCTGTCTCCCGCTTTCCGCTTTCTTTGCCTGTGTTGCCGGTATGATTGTAGGTTACCCTACATTGAGAATGAGGGGCGACTACCTTGCCATCGTGACCCTGGGATTCGGCGAAATCATCCGGCTTATCCTCAACAACTGGATGACGTTGACAAACGGGCCTAACGGTATCCTCGGGATCGAACCCATCGGTATTCTCATCCCGGTATTTGAAAACGGACTGACCTTTGAAATTTTCTGGATGAGAAAGCTTATGTTCATCTACTATCTTACACTGGGGCTGGCCATTTTTACCGCCATAGGGATTTATCACCTGAATATATCCCGTGTCGGCAGGGCCTGGGAATCTATACGTGAAGATGAAACAGCGGCGGAATTGATGGGAGTGAACACCTTTATCTATAAGCTTTTAGCTTATATCATGGGCGCATTTTTCGCAGGCCTGGCCGGCGCTTTTTTCGCGGCCCGGATGCGGTTCGTTTCTCCTGAAAGCTTTACCTTTCTGGAATCAGCCATGGTGCTGTGCATGGTGGTACTAGGGGGGATGGGGTCCATCCCGGGCATCATGCTGGGGGTGTTCGCACTTATAGTCCTGCCTGAAGTGCTGCGTGAAATCGAATCATTCCGAATGCTCGTGTTCGGTTCAACCATGGTAATCATGATGCTCTTCCGGCCGGCGGGCCTGATTCCGGCCAAACGGATGGGATCAAGATCTGAAGAAAAGGAGGGCTGATCATATCATGAGTTCGAAACCCATTCTTGAATTGAAAGACGTTCATTCCGGTTACGGTTCCATCAAGGCTCTGAAGGGGATTTCACTGACCGTGTATCCCGGAGAAGTCGTGGCCATTATCGGGGCCAACGGCGCCGGAAAATCCACTACATTGATGACCATTTGCGGTATTGTCGAAAAGGAGCACGGAGAGGTCTGGTATGACGGCAGCTTGATCAACAAGGTGGCGCCGGAAAAACTGCCCACGCTCGGATTGTGCCAGGTTCCGGAAGGCAGGAGGATTTTCCCGAGGCTCTCGGTGGAGGAAAATCTTATTCTCGGTGCTTTTTACCGCAAAGACAAAAATGCAGTTCAAAAGGATATCCAGGGCATGTACGATTTTTTTCCGATCCTGGGTGAGCGGGCCAACCAGGAGGGAGGTACACTTTCAGGTGGCGAACAGCAGATGCTCGCAATCGCCAGGGCCTTGATGACCAAGCCCAGGGTCCTGTTGCTGGATGAACCGTCACTGGGCCTGGCCCCTATCATTGTCCAGAAAATATTTGACATCATCGAGCAGATCAACAAAGAAGAGGGCACCACGATCCTGCTGGTTGAACAGAATGCCAACCTGGCCCTGCAGGCTGCCAGCAGGGGATATGTCATGGAAACCGGGGAAATCACTCTGGAAGACAATTCCCAGGCGCTTTTGAACAATCCAAAGATCAGGGAGGCCTATCTGGGCGAGTAGAGCCGGCATTATTATCTGCTGGCCTGCGTCATGCCATATTAAGGAGATATTCTCATGATTATTATTTCAAACGTGATTTATCCACCGGAGAGCGCCAGGGAAATCACCAAGCGGTTCCTGACCGCACCGGTGCTGCCTGATTTCATAAATAAAATCGGACCCTATATTTCCACGGAAAGAAACGACGGCGTTCATTCCATCACACTGTACGAGGTGGACAACGCCCGTCTGGCCGAAGGGCTCCAGGCCGTGGGTGAAAGTCTGGCCGTCTATATTGGTGTCCAAGGGTATACCTATGATATCAAAACTTATCTCGAGGTGGAAGAAGGCCTGAAAATACTGGGGATGTAGCCCTTATGGCCAGTATTTACAAAAAGGCGGTAACAGCAGGTTTTCTGGTGCTGTTTTTTTATGCCGTTCAGGCCGCCTCTGCGCCGCTCACTGCTGATGGGACTGATTTGGAGCCCGTTTCAAGTATCCTTGACATGCGGAGCGGCAAATCATTTTTGAACTATGATATTGCCGATGGTACGGTTCGTTCCGGCCAGACTCTCGCCGCCCTGCTGGCCCCCTACAGCATCGCAGATGAACTGGTTTACAGGGCGGTGAGCGAATCGAAGGATGTATTTGACGTTAGGCAGATAAAGGCCGGGCACACTTACAGCGTGGTGTTCGATCCTTTCATGGGCAACCGGGCCCGGTATCTGATCTATGACCATACCCCGGAGACCTATGTTCTTTTCGATTTTTACGGCCCGGTAAAGATCCGTGCAGGCCGCAAAAATGTAACAGTCGCACCACGGGTAATCCATGGCAATATTACAGGTTCCCTTTGGACATCCCTTGAGTCCCGGGCCCACCATGCAGAGCTGATCCGTCAGCTGGCCGATATCTTTTCCGGCACCATGGACCTTAACCGGCTGGGGAAAAATGACACGTTCAAGCTGCTGTACAATGAAAAATATGTTGACGGCCGTTCCATTGGAATCGAAAGGATACAGTCCGCCATACTGACTGTCGGCGGGACACGTTATCAGGCGTTTTATTTTGAGGCCGAAGATATCTGCGGGTTTTTTGATGAAAACGGCAACAGCCTTGAAAAATCATTTTTAAAGACCCCGCTTGAATACACGCGTGTGACCAGCAGCTACAAGCCCCGCCGGCTTCACCCTATCACCAGAGAGTACCGGCCACATCCGGGAATTGATTATGCCGCGCCTGCCG
>CAYNHL010000112.1:0-8538 GCA_964397015.1 uncultured Desulfobacterales bacterium
GGTTGAAAACCCTGATTTTATACCCCATCGTGGTGGAAGATTTTATCTCGGAATAAAGACATCCAGCAGGAAGCCATCGAACAGATTTATATGACCGTTAAAGGAGATATGCGCAAGTTCCATGAAATCTGTACTGATTGCCGGGACAGGGCAAAGGAATTGAAATATCAGTTTGTGGACATCAATCTTGCCCTTGAATTTATATCCGACCTGCCACCCCAGTAATCTATAAAAAACAACCGCACGACCTCCTGTAGGCCATTTGCCGATTTGCCGGCTGATGGCCTATTCTCATAGCTCTCAGCTCTCATCCTAAACTCGTTATCTTACTTTGTTCTCATCATGTCTTCCAGGCGCTGAAAAAGTCATAACGTTTTGCAATTTGCTGTAATATTGGAGAAATATTGATGGCGTTACACTATTTTGAAAACTGATCTACGCAACGATATGAAGTTAACCTGCTTGATTTAAATGGAAAATTTAACACTACAGCCAAAACCTGATTAGATGAAAAGCGTTACAGTATTTGATTCTCAGCATGAATTCCCCCACTGGCAACTACGTCTACCAAAAGGACTTTATTCTCTTTTGGTAGAATGCTCTGATCTGCTATATAGTTTATATGGTGTATTCATTTTAACGGAATATATTTTTTTCATATAATGTGCACATTTCACAGTATTTCGGTAAGTTGCCGATTTTTAATGTACGTCTCAATTTTCGGAATCCTGCCGAATTCCATTTTGAAAGGAAATCAGATGAATCGGTATATATCACAGGTTTATACCCCGGAGCGTTATTTATGAAACAACAAATGCGTATGGCCTCATCCGCACCTGCCATCAGTAATCTTTGATATAAATAGGAGCAGTGATAAGTGGCTCCTGATTTATTTTTCCTTTTTCTGTAGGTTTCATTGTAGATACTTGGCATCCCCCATCCTTCAGGGCTTGCCTGGTAGGGTATTTTGGCCTCCTTTAATGCATCGAGTGCATCCTTTTTCAGTAGATCGAAGTTAGGATGTTTTGCGGGGTGTATCTCTTGGTATTTACTAAAGCTGACATTGCTCCGGTCAGTGAAATCTTCTTTTTTTGCAAGATTCAGGGTGTTGAAATAGATTTTATTAACCTTTAATTTTTGAGCCAGCTTGATGAAGTCAGTTATTTCATGTAGGTTCGTTCTGACCACGGCAAAAGAGAGTTGGATGTTGAATTTATCATTATAGAGTTCCTTGTATCTGACTAAATCTATGATACTTTCAATTATTTGGGCAAAGCATTTCCTATCTACCCGCATAGTCTTAGAATGCACTCCTGCGCTTGCAGCGTTGAGACTTATTGACACAGAATTACAATATCTTTTAATTGTATTGAGGTACCGATGTAGAAGGATACCATTTGTAACAAGATAGGTGGTCGCCCTAGGGTCGATGAAAGCTTTAATCGCCTGGGTATATTCGTCGAATTTTGGGTGGACAAGTGGCTCTCCGTATGAACTGAAGCCATAGTTTTTGACATGCCGCAATAGCCCTTTGTATCTGACAATTTCATTGGGATCCAGATAAAATCTTTCATTCTTACAATAGTTGCAGAAAAGACAACTGGCATTGCACCAGCATGTCATGGGGAGAACAACATCAAGAGGGTATGTTGTTACTTCTTCGCACTGATGGATGTATTCGTAAGTGTTCAATGCACAGTTTGTCAACCATTCGTCCCCATCTGCGATCTTTTGTATTCTAGATCTCGGGAAGGCATCTGGAGACGCCTTTATGGCATTGATGAGGTCATCTGCGTTTTGTAAATTCACGGTCATCTTTCTGAATGTTTAAATGCCTTCAGTATGTTGCAATTGGTACATGTCTCAGGGATCAGTTCTCCCTTGAGCAAGGCCCATCTTAGCGCGATCATGGCGGGCGCATTTCGCATCTTATCCATGAAATCGTCCAAATCCATCGCCACGGGTTGATATCCAGGGAGGGTTTCCATGTAGACACAGACTGGTTGGATATTGGACAGCCTAGGGTCGATCATATACTTATATAAGTATTGGCACGTCGCCCCGGAAAAGTGATCGGGTTTCTTTACCCATCCCTGTTTTAGCGCGCTTTTTCCCTGTGAGGCATCTGCCTTAACTGACCTAAACTCTGGCGATTGACGCTGTTTTGATATGGTCGTTGAAGAAATCGAGATATCCTTTGCCCATTGATCAGTCTCTGCGACAACATCAATTTGAGCCCCGTTTATGGCAGCGATGGCCCTTTGCTGATGAAACTCAAAGTCGGGATGAAACCGAGGTTGGTTATGGGTGTAATCCGGATTATTGCCGGGTCTTATGGGGTTGTTGTCGTTTGCCGTTGCCAGATTCCTGAAATAAATTCTATCGAACCCGATGGCCTCGGCAAGGGCTATGAATTCTGGGATTTCATGGAGGTTCTGCTTCAGGACAACATAGGCCGTGTAGATATTGAGGGGCTTTTCGAGATCCCGCTTTCTCTGAATAAGATCCCGGATAGCATCAATGGTGCCGTCGAAGGCCCCGTTGATACCCATCACCGCTTCATGGGTTTCTGAGGTGGCCGCGTTCAGGCTGACAGTGAGGCTGTCAATATTGTCGAGAATGACTTCCTGCTTCTCGCGCAGCAAGACACCATTTGTCACCAGATAAAAAGAGCAGCGGGGATCCACCATCCCCCTGATTTTGGATATGGCTGTGTTGAACCCTGGATGCATCAACGGCTCCCCTGCGGGGTTGATCCCGACATAGGCGAGATACTTGAACACCTCCCAGTATTGATCGATTTCTTCCTCTGTCATGAATCGAGGTGTGCCCCCCCAGTACGAGCAGAAGATGCACTTAGCGTTGCAGAAGTCGATGAATGGGAGAGAAAGATCAAGCGGATAGGATTTTACCGTAATAATTCCGTTTTCCTGCTCCCAATGGTTTAGAAGCCAATTATACAACCATGGATCTTCACGTTTTAAGGATTTACTCAGTTCCGGCCCGTTTGGCTCAAACATGATGTTGTCTGCTTTATTCCTCATCCCATTATTCCCAATTCTTCAAATATTTTTTTAATTCAGAAAAGGCGAAGCGCCTTTCGAAACCGCGGATTTTCGTAGGAAACAATTCCATCCACAAACCGTACTTCACCCTTCGGATCCTGGACCACACTGTTAGCCGGATAGTTCAGTACCGGCGCCCAGTTAAGTGTCTCGAACAAGTTTCGGAGCCTCGCGTCTATTTTTTTCGAATGCGTCCCTATATGAACCTTCTCCACATTCTGTTCCAGATAGGATGTCGCCGCCTCAAAAACATCAGCCTCCAGTCCCTGAATATCGACGGTCAGGATATTTATATGGCCCTTAGGTGGCGCAGAGCCAGGTAGCCAAAACAGCTCCTCAGGGGGAACAGAAACATACCCCTCGCCGTAGGTGAGAAAAGTGACCGGCCGATTGTTGTAAAGCGCTTTTTCCCTTTCAGTTAAATCCAGATCAATATAGGCCCTTATCTCTTCGTGGCTGCGGATAGACTGACCGTACCACTTCATGGGAGTCATAGCATCGTCCAGCGGCGCACCCGTGTTGCAGACTTGAATGTAGTACTCCCCCTTTTCGGGCACCACCGCCTTGTTTATCAAAACATATTTTTCAGGTGGCACCGCATTTGTCGACATGCAACTGACGGCCCAGTTGTAGTGATTCGGTTCCGCTTCAACACCGACAAGGAAATATGGAATATTGTAGTTGTCCTCGATGATCTTGGAGGCCATAGCGAGCCAGCGACCGCAGCCGCAACCAAGCTCGAGCATATTGAATTGCCCATCTGCCCTGGCAATTGAGTCGATAATATTGACGGTTTCAAAAAAATGCTCTGACAGCAGATAGGTGTCCGTTTCAAGATCGTTATGCTTGCCCAAATTCCCATGAAATTTCCTGTTGACAAGCACGCCGAAGGAACTTCTGTAGTACTCATCAGTCTCTTCAGCCGTATACCGTTTTAGCCCAAGCCCGTTCAACCGTTTGAGTAGGGTCTGGATATTTGTCGTTATGTTTCCCATTACAATCGTCCTGAAGCGCATCCGGACAACACCTCGAAATAGATGCAGATCCTCACATTTTAGTCCGGCATTTGGCACACTCCGGGATTAAGTTCCGATTTTGAAAACTCTTCCTCAAATTGATGTAGAAGGAGGAGTTCCAAACTTCTTCAGCTTGCATTCCCGGCCCGAGAATTGGATAATCCGGGTTTTGGCCTTCCTGATTATCCGCCATGAAACAGCAGGGTTGGACAATATCCGCTTCCTTCGAGCGATAGAAAATCATTGTCGTATGGGGTCTGAAGCATTTCTCCCCGCTATAGACTGAGCTGAAGGGCTCTCCTGAAAACCTCGGATCGGTCGAAACAACATGAATGCCGGCACTCCAGATAGCCTCTGTGACATTCTGAACAAGCGCCGCGTAGTTCTCCCGGTATTCAGGGTGCAGATATTTATATTCTAAATCATGGTTGCTTTCCCGGAAGGCACTGATCGAATAATCATGAAGAGGCCTCAGGATAACCGAATCAGCACCCAGGTCTTCTGAAATTCGGATAATCTCCGGGATTTCTGGCAGGTTGTACTGAGTTACAATGACGGTGATATTGATTTTGTAGGGGAGCTGTTCCTCCACTCTGATCCTTATGGCTCTCTCGATTCCTTCGAGCACCTCTTTAAATTTGCCGTTAACCCGCATCATTTGCCAGTGGACCTTCTGACTCCCGGCATTGAGGCTGATATTAATGTTTTTAATGGCATTCTTTATCAAATCAATCTTCCTCTTCAACAATATACCGTTGGTTGAAAGGTATATGTTGCACCTTTCATCGCAGAGGGAATGGAGCGTTGAAAGGATATCTTCCAGATACGGGTTCAACAAGGGCTCGCCCCAGCCGACGAGCCCAAGTTCGACACAGTATTCGAGCAAAACCCCATAGCAGTCAATTATATGCTCAGGGGTCAGGAAGTAGGGTCGTCCCTTCTTCAATCGGCACATGACACAATCGGCGTTGCAGGCATTCGATACACAGGTCAGCGACAAATCCAATGGATAGGATCGCAGCACCAACAGCCCTGTGGCATATTCCCAGGTGTTCAAGGCCCGGTTGTACTGCCAGGGATCGTTCCCCGTCTCTGCCATCAGGCTTTCGGGTGTATAGGCGTCTGGATCTACCAGTATTTTCTCTATAAGTTCTATTTTCTGTTTCCCTTCTCCGCAATCGGAAGCTATTCCTGCTTACCGAAAATAAAGATTCGGTTACCTATGCAGCAACTCGGATAGATCATAATTCAATTTTTCGTACTCCCTGACAGCCTCACCGGACAGAATCACTGAAATCATCTCCA
Organism: uncultured Desulfobacterales bacterium; assembly: GCA_964397015.1. Lineage (GTDB taxonomy): Bacteria > Desulfobacterota > Desulfobacteria > Desulfobacterales > Desulfobacteraceae > MADRE2. The sequence continues at coordinate 5,387 of CAYNHL010000112.1, forward strand.
ATTCTTCATCCGTTAGGATAATTTCCTTCTCATAATGTCTCCGATGAGAGTGGGTTGGAGGGATGTCAACGGCATCGGATAGCCATTTCTCATCCGGCTGGATTTGATCGGCAGATATATGCCTCAGCAGTCTATTCAGGCTTTCCGGGTCGCAGGTCAGGTCTTCCATCCTGAAAATCATATCGCCCGCATATTTCTTTTCATCGACGATCGCGTTCAACATGTTCACCGAATGAATGAACATCCGATTGTCCCAAGTTAGTTCGCCCTCAATACCCAACCGCTTCGCAAGTCCGTCGATGTATGAATAATCATTATCCAGGCCATGGTTGAAACGCACCGTAGCCAGCATGGATAACAACCGCTGATAGGGTTCCCGGACTAGTACCGCAGACCTGAAAACCTCGCCGTATATGTTTTTCAATTCTGGGATTGCATCCCTATTGATACCATGAATATCTCCTGCCAATGAATAGGCATAGGATGTGAGATATAACGACCGCATATAATCAAAAGGGTTCCGTTCCTCAATATCGCGGTATCCGATCGGGAAGTCATGCAGGCAGAGAATATCCCGGTGCGAATTCAGGACCTTCGCCAGCCAAGAGGTTCCGGCACAGCCCCAGCTGACGATGGAAAAAAGCCGATCAACGTGATGGGCCTGATTCAAAAAATCAACCATTTCATCATGGTTTTCGAAATAGCAACTGCGGTTCGATCTCGGACTGCCTTCAATTTTTGAAGCCTTCATATATTTTTTTCACCCTGCTTTGTGTTTTTTGAACCACAGGCACCCCGCCAGACTTCTAACCGAATTTGAGACTTGTAAATATTGTTGATCCTCTTCGGGGAAATTGTGTTTGAATACAGCTCGGCTGTGTTGTGAAACGATTCGCTCGTCTTCTGAAAGGATTTTCTCCATCGCTGCCTCCGGAAGGTTCATCACCTCTTTGTTATTTGAGTCTATAAGATACAGTTCCGAAGAGAGTTTCAGGATAGTATCGTAATGAATCCCCAAAGGGTAGTAAACCTGTTTATTGTTCCGTCGCAGCACCTTTGACGATCGTAAAATTTCTTTTGAACTCACATCGCAACCCAGCCACAGGTTGAAGGAGAGTAAGAGGTTCCCGCCCTCTTTTAGGGCCCGTGCAGACTTCTTTACAAACTGCTCTAATCGATCTTCTGAAAGGACATGGAACTGAAGCGGACAGCAAATATCACTGTAATAGTCTTGGACGTCAAGGCTTTCAAACATTTCACCCCTTACCTTCATATAACAGGAAGAAAAAAAGCAATCGTGCATGGCTATAACATTGTGATACGGATGGATCTGCTTTATCGGCAGATAACTATCAAAAGAAAAATTCGTTGTGGAGTGCTGAAGTAAGCCCACGGGTCCGGAAAGCGACATGCGCTCCTTTATCCATTGGTATCCCCATTCAAGGTGCCTCGGGGGATCAATCCGGTAGCGAACATAATCTTCAAGGTTCGCAAAAGAGACACCGACATGCGGCCCAAACGAAAGTCTTTTATAATCTTGTTTCAAGTTTCTATATAGTGAGAAGGCATTCTACACCCGTCATTCAAATCATGCTTTTATAGATGGTCTTCGCAGATTTATTCGACACCGATCTGCTCGATATCCCCTCTGATGATAACCGTCTGGTTCGCTATTTCATGATGCTCCTCATAAATACGTCTGAGGGCTTCTTTCGCCTCCTCAAGAGAAGGGAAACCCTTTATCCAGTGTCCCTTTCTTCCGGCCCAGTTCATTATCAGGACAATGTATTTATCATTCTTGGCTGGCATCTCAGGCTTCACGGTCATCCTTCTATTTTGAATCTGATGAAAAGACTACTTCCGGTTTCTGGTATTGATTGACCGGGAATCCGTACTTGAAACCATACCGATCAGACCCCCTGAAACATTTTAAGGAAGTATCCTGGGTGATGGCAGGGGGAAAGTTTGCCGTGGCCTCGGAATACACCCCGCAGTTAAAAGCCCATTTGGCCAGCTTGTCCGGGGAGGCCCCGGGCTTTAAGGGATGGCTGAAGGGGTGCTCGATGTGAAGCATGGAGTATTGTTCTGGCGGGATGAGTGCCCTGTCCCATCCCAGTGCTCCGGTTTTGGTTACAATATAAGAATCCATTGATCCAGCTGTCAGGATGAATGGCGGGAATGGAATCAGTTCCTGGCGGCCTTCGGTCGCTCTCATGGCATATAAATCGACAGCTGTCCATTCTTCAGGAACGGATTGTGACAAAGCATGGGCATAATCGTCATGGGTTTTTAAGGGACCGTTCCAGTTCCAGTTATGCCGGGGCAGGGACAACAGCGTTCTTCGTTCCATGGTATTCTCCTGAATCCATCGAAGCATACCCGGACCCATGATAATATCGCCATTAATGTATACAAATATTTCAGTATCGCAGTCCATGAGCATGGTTTCAAACATTAATTTGAATGATTTTATCATGCCCGGGAACAGGTAATGTCGCCATCCGCCGATGACAAGGCCTTCAAAGCCGTTATCCGTAGCATACCGTAAAGTAGATATTTCATCCGGCCAGAATACCAGTTTTACTTTTACCTGTTCGGCATCCTGCCATTTAAGCGCATTGAGAACAGTTTCCTGTTTTTCGATCCATTCCCCTTCAAAGGGTCTGACCCCGACATATACGGTGATATCCCTGTCACCTCTGCTTACTTTCATACGCTGTCTCCTATTCCCAGAAATTTAAGATCACCCGTTCGTCTGCCATCTTTTTTTGCCAATCGTTTTTGAAAAACTCAGGCCATGGCGTTAGTATGGCTGCCACATTCGCTCCGGCAACACATTCATTAAGCGTGCATGCGAATTCCCACTTACCGTTTAACCGTGCCATAGGATCATATGCCTTTAAATTTGATATCTGGCCGGAATCAGCCAGAGCATTGATAATATCTACAGACTGGGATCGCTCTGTCAGATAGGTTTTAGGTTTATAGGACAACCCGAGGATCGCGATTTGATCTCCAACCAGGTCAGCGGCCTTTAGTATTTTTTCAACAGCCTGTTCTGTTTTTCTGTTGTTGATTTTGATGACCGCTTCCTGTAGCCCGGGATATCCCCCCGCTTCTTTGATAAATTTGACAAAGGCTTCATTGTCCCT
>CAYNHL010000112.1:8548-11962 GCA_964397015.1 uncultured Desulfobacterales bacterium
GAAACATGGGCCACCGAAACCGAGACCGGGTTTAATATATTTATCTCCGATACGGCTGTCTTTTCCCAGGATACCGGTTATCTGTGAGGCGGATGCGCCGGGGATACTGTCGCAGATCATGCCCAGGTTGTTGGCGAAACTGATTTTCATGGTGCAGTAGCAGTTCAAAGAAAGCTTAGTTATTTCGGCATTTATCAAGCTAGTCGTTGCAATGTAGGGAGAATTTTCGCAGGTTGTTTTATATACTTGTCGAATTATTTCTGCAGTGCGTGCGTTTGATGAGCCGACCAATACAAGATCCGGGTTTAAAAAATTATAAATCACGCTGCCGATGGCAATGAATTCGGGATTGTAAACCAGTCCAAACCCTACACCTTCTTTTTTTCCGGTATGCTCCTCAAGAAAAGGAATGAACTCATTTTCACAGGAACCGGGCATCACTGTACTCACAATATCGATAATGTGAAATTCTTTTTTCATTTTTATTAAAGGTGCTATTTCCGACAGTACAGAATGAATGTACTGGTTTGTGAATCCGCCGTCCGGCATTGATGGGGTTGGAACGATGATAAACGAGATATCCGAGTTCATTACTGCTTCTGACAGATCTGTTGTAACCGTAATACAATCCTGGGATTCCTCAAGAAGGGCTGCCAGATCGGTTTCTTTAAAAGGAGGTGATCCGGAACGAATGGTTTCAACATGTTCGACATTGGTATCAACACCCGTCACATTGTATCCGGCTTTTGCAAAGCAAGTGGCTGTGCATAGTCCCAGTTTCCCAAGTCCAATGACCGATAATTTCATGGAATGACTCCTTTTTGTTGATCCAGGAATGCTCTGGCCCGTCTAGCACAGATTTTTGATTCTTTCATTAAATTTACATATCCGTTGTTTCGCCAGGAGGCCGGTTCATCGACACTGTCCTGATTATGTTTCCGGGTGCAATAAAGCACTTCAGGGATATGAAAAAATGATGCCCCGTTCATGGCAAACCGCAGAAACATATCGTAGTCGTTTGCGTTTTTGTACTCCGGGTTATAGTAACCGACTTTTTCATGCAGATCTCTTCGGTAAAGACGTGATACACCAAGATGGAACCAGTCGGCCAGACTTTTTTTGAAATCATATTCAGGTTTTAAAAGACGTTGTAGAATGTGGCCATGATCATCCACTATGTGCATATCCGAAAAAACCACATCGACTTTTTTACGCTCCAGTACACTGACCATAGTTTTCAGCGCATTAGGCAGAAAATAGTCATCTGCAACCAGATAGGTGCAGTATTTGCCGGTTGCCGCTTTAAATCCTTCATTGTATGACTCAGTCCCCCCGATATTTTCTCTGCTTTCAATAATCTTAATTTTTCTGGTATCGGGATATCTTTTTTCATATTTTCTTACAAATTCCGGTTCGTAATCTTCCTGGTAAAATTCCAGAAAACTGGTTTCTTGAGTCTCTACTTGTTCAAGATATGTTGCAATGATTTGTGAGGTGTTGTCTGTTGATCCATGATTGGTAATGATGATTTCAATCGAATGGTAGTCCTGGAACATGACACTGTCCATGGCAATCGGCAGGTAATGTCCCTGATTAAAGGTCGGCACAACAATTGATACGAGTGGGAAATCCGCCATAACTAAAATTTTTCTTGATTTTTAATCTGTTCTGCAATCCAGTGATAGGTTTTTTTCATTCCATCAAATAAAGGCGCGATTGGTTTCCATCCAATTTTTTCATAAATCAGGCGGTTGTCAGAATTTCGTCCCCGGACACCCAAAGGACCTTCGATGTGTTTGAAAGTCAGTTTTTTACCTGCAATTTCAGAAGCAATCCGGGCCAAGGCATTTATGGTAACCATTTCATCGGAACCAATATTGACCGGGCCTGTCCAATTCGACCGCATAAGCCTTATGGTGCCATCCAGGCATTCGTCAATAAATAAAAAAGATCGGGTTTGTTTTCCGTCGCCCCAGATTTCGATTTCTCCATTATTTTCTGCCATGGCTACCTTACGGCATATGGCAGCGGGCGCTTTCTCTCTGCCTCCGTCCCATGTCCCTTCCGGTCCAAAAATATTATGATACCGTGCGATACGGGTCTCCATCCCGTAATTTCGATGAAAAGCCAGGTACAGATGCTCGCTGAACAGCTTTTCCCAACCGTAGTCACTATCCGGCTTGGCCGGATATACAGAACATTCTTCACAGTTGGGAGTGTCAGGATCTTCCTGGTTATATTCAGGATAGATACAGGCTGAAGAAGAGTAGAAAATGCGTTTGTTATTTCTTTTACGGCAGGCTTCAAGCACGTTAAGATTGATCAATGCAGAATTATGCATGATCATGGCATCATTTTCACCGGTAAAAACGAATCCTGCTCCTCCCATGTCTGCAGCAAACTGATAGATTTCATCAAATTTTCTGTCAAAAGCATGCTGACAGATATTCGGGTCCCTCAGGTCGCCGATAATAAAATCGTCCGCCGGAGTTTCACTGAATTCCGGGAATTTAAGATCTACGCCTCGGACCCAGAACCCTTCATTTTTAAGTCTTTTCACCATATGGCTTCCGATGAAGCCACCGGCACCGCACACCACAGCCTTTTTCATATGTTGATCTCCTGCTGACGGTTGGTTCTTTTATAATTGTTCATATATATCCAGCAAAACCTGCAAAATATGCTGTTCAGTCCAGTATAGTTTCATGAAAGCTCTGGACTGCTCCCCAACAACCCGGCGCAGTTCACTGTCTGAAATTAATGGTTTTAATACCTGGTTCAGTTCCAATTTATTGCGTGCAATTCGCCACGGCAATTTTTCTGCGCCTGTAAAATTTTTGATACATTGAATATTCCAATCATCAAGCCCGGCAATCACTGGTTTGCCGTGGCTCAATGATTCCAGGGATGCAATACCGAACCAGCCTCTCATGTGATCGAAAATTATATGGCAGGCCCGTTTTATCCTGAGGCATTCAAAGTAAGGTGTTTTTTCAATGACGACCGTTTCAATATTTGGGTATGTTTTGCCCAGGTCTGCCATTACCGATTTAAAAACATCTGTATGCTTGTGATATTTTCTGGTGGGGGACTGGCAGACCTTAATCACCTCATCCTGCAAAGCGTCTTCGGATATGGGCATGAACTGGACATCATTGATGGGTACGATATTCGGCACCCATACTGCATTTTCAGCAACATTTAAAAGATCCGGTGTACTGACAATTACTTTCCGGTTCAATCGTCTGTATTTTTCATTATAGGCATCGGCATTAATCAGATAATCAGGATGTCCATGGTGGTGGTGGATAATTTTTTTACCTTTGAGATAATCCCGGATAACCAGAGGGCCTAAATGGGAATTTTCATCCCGCAGCATATGAAAATGGAATATATCCGCATGTTTCAACAAAT
>CAYNHL010000113.1:0-11902 GCA_964397015.1 uncultured Desulfobacterales bacterium
TCCGAAAATAACATAAGAGCGGCACCTTCCGAAGCCAAAAAACTTTACAACCAAAGTTGTATCCACAACCTTTGTTGTAATATGTTGTCAATCCCCGGCTGCTGCAGCCTGTCACCTGACAGGGCAGGTTTTTTACAACTTTTTTTGTAAATCAGCCGCCTGAACCCGGACTGCAACTTACATAAAATAATTTAGTTAAATCAGTTAGTTAAATACTATCCTCCTTTCTGGCACGCCGATTGCTCCTGTAAAAAATGAATGACCTTTAAAAAACAGGCACCGTATCTGCCTTTCCCTCAACCGTCGTTTTTGAACAAGGAGCCCATTATGAAAGAGGTAAAAAACATTGGATGGAGGGTCACACTGGCCGGGCTGGGAATCAATCTCGCCCTGGGTATTTTATACACCTGGAGTATTTTCAAGGAATCCATCAAAGAGTCCATTGCTGCAGGGGATGGTCGCTTTGACTGGAATCCGGCAGCACTGAACGACCCTTACGCAGTATGCTGTCTGATGTTTGCCTTTGCCATGATCCTGGCCGGCCGGGTCCAGGACAAAACCGGCCCCAAAATGACCGCTGTTCTGGGAGGTGTCCTGACCGGGTCCGGCCTGATTCTCATCGCTTTTTCCTCTTCCTGGATCGTCTGGATACTGGGATTCGGTGTTTTAATGGGCGCGGGACTGGGGTTTGGTTATGCCTCTGCAACCCCTCCGGCCATTAAATGGTTTCCCCCGGCCAAAACCGGCATGATAGCAGGAATTGTGGTGGCGGGATTCGGCCTGGCATCCGTGTATATCGCCCCTTTAGGCACATGGTTGATCAGCCGGTTCGGGCTGAGCCAGTCTATGCTGATTTTCGGAGTGGCGTTTCTGGTGACAGTCTGCCTGCTGGCCCGGTTTCTGATCAACCCGCCGGCCGGATATGTGCATCCCGATGCAAGGGCCACGGCCACCAGGCCTGCCGCACCGGCCGGCATCGATTTTTCCCCCGGGGAGATGATGAAAACCGGCACATTCTACAAGCTTTGGCTCATGTTCTGCGTCGGTTCCGGGGCCGGACTCATGATCATCGGCAGCGTTGCCGGCATGGCAAAATCGGGCATGGGAGAGCTGGCATGGATAGTGGTGGCGCTCATGGCCGTGGGCAACGCCTCGGGCCGGGTGGCGGCAGGCATGCTGTCCGACAGGATCGGCAGGGCAAACACGTTGTTCATCATGATGTCTTTTCAGGCACTGATCATCTTTTCTCTCATGTTCATCGCACCGGGCCAGGTGGTTCTGCTGGTGACGGCAGCCACGTTAATCGGGTTCAATTACGGCACCAACCTGTCCTTGTTCCCGTCGGCCACCAAGGACTTTTTCGGCTTGAAAAACTTCGGGGTCAATTACGGGCTGGTTTTTTCCGCATGGGGAATCGGAGGGTTTATCTTTCCCAGGGTATCCCAGATGATCGTGGCCCATACCGGTACGCCCAGGATGGCCTACATCCTGGCAGCAGCCCTGCTGATGACCGGTGCCGTACTGGCCCTGATGACCAGAGCGCCAGGCCGTTCCAGCGGCCATGCCCGGGCGAACATGCCCCGGATGATAAGGCAGCCGCTTGCTGAAAGCCAGCCTGGCCCCGTTAACAATCGTTAAAGTTCGAAAGTTGAATTATTGACCTTATATCTTGAAAAAAGGAGGCCCTCATGACGCAAACTTCATTTCACGCCCCTGACGAATTTCGAAAAACCGCTTGGGTCAAGACCATGGATGAATACCACGCCCTTTACCGACAGTCTGTCGAAGATCCTGACTCCTTCTGGGCCGGCATGGCAGAAAACTTTCACTGGGAAAAAAAATGGGACACGGTACAAGAATACAACTATCATTTGTCAAAAGGTCCTGTCTCAATCAAATGGTTTATCAACGGCAGGACCAATATCACGTACAACTGCCTGGACCGGCATTTGCCCGACCGCAGAGACCAGACCGCACTGATATGGGAAGGCAACGATACAGGAGAAGATCTTACCCTCTCTTACGGACAGCTTTATGAAAAGGTGTGCATGTTTGCCAACGCCCTGAAAGAAAAAGGGGTGAAAAAAGGCGACCGTGTGGCCATCTACATGCCCATGATCCTGGAACTGGCCGTCACCATGCTGGCCTGTGCCCGTATAGGAGCGATTCATTCCATCGTGTTCGGCGGATTTTCAGCCGAAGCCCTTGCCGACCGGATTGAAGACAGCCAGTGCCGGGTGCTGGTAACCACGGACGGAGTGATGCGAGGGGCCAAGGCTGTCCTGCTGAAAACCGAAGCCGACAGGGCCATGGCCCTGTGCAGTGACCGGGGTCACCAGGTGGAAACCTGTTTTGTGGCAAAACGCACCGGATCGGACATCGACATGCTACCGGGCCGTGATGTGTGGTGGCACGAGGCCGCCGAAGCCCAGTCACCCGAATGCCCGGTGGAATGGATGGATGCCGAAGATCCCCTTTTCATACTGTACACCTCGGGTTCCACCGGAAAACCCAAAGGGGTCCAGCACAATGTGGGCGGTTACATGGTGTACGCCGGCACCACCTTTAAATATATCTTCGATTACCATGACGGCGACATCTACTGGTGCACCGCGGACATCGGCTGGATCACGGGTCATTCCTACATCGTTTACGGCCCCTTGTCCCAGGGAGCGACCTCCCTGATGTTCGAAGGGGTGCCCACCTATCCTGACCCGGGCCGGTTCTGGGCCACGGTGGACAAATGGAAGGTAAACCAGTTCTACACCGCGCCAACCGCCATCCGGGCCCTGATGGCCCAGGGCGAAAAATGGGTAAAAAAATATGACCTGTCTTCCCTGCGCCTTCTGGGATCGGTGGGAGAACCCATCAATCCGGAAGCATGGCGCTGGTACCATACCCATGTGGGCAGGGGAGTCTGCCCCATAGTGGACACCTGGTGGCAAACCGAAACCGGCGGTATCATGATCTCGCCGCTGCCCTATGCAGTCGACCAGAAACCAGGATCGGCCACCCTTCCCTTTTTCGGGATAAAACCGGTACTGCTCGATGAACAGGGAGAGGAGCTGGAAGGCGCCTGTGAAGGAATACTGGCTGTAAAGGAGCCCTGGCCCGGCCAGATGCGCACGGTGTACAACAATCACGACCGGTTCGGCAAAGTGTATTTCCAGATGTTTGACGGGTACTATTTTTCAGGGGATGGGTGCCGCCGTGATGAAGACGGATATTACTGGATCACGGGACGGGTTGATGACGTCATAAACGTATCCGGCCACCGCATGGGCACCGCCGAGGTGGAATCCGCACTGGTGAGCCACCCCCTGGTAGCTGAAGCCGCGGTTATCGGCTATCCTCACGACATCAAGGGCCAGGGAATCTATGCCTTTGTCACACTGGTGGCCAGCGCCGAGCCCGCCCCGGAACTTCCTGGAGAGCTTAAACAGCATGTGAGAAAAGAGATAGGCCCCATTGCCACCCCGGACATAATGAATTTTGCCCCGGCCCTGCCCAAGACCCGGTCCGGCAAAATCATGCGCCGGATCCTGCGCAAGATAGCCACCAATGAATTTGACCAGCTGGGGGACATATCCACCCTGGCGGATTCCGACGTGGTTGGCAACCTGATTACCAGCCACAAGGCACTGGTCAGATAGTTACTGATTCTCGAGCCTGGCGGCCCTGCACTTCAGGAATCCAGGGCCGCCAGGTCTGAAACACCAAGGGCCATCATCTTTATACTGGCAAGCGCGCGTCTTGCGTTTCGATCTATAAAAGGCATGTCGCCGCCATTCTGCCGCAATTGTTCGAGCAGTTCGGCTGCCTGTCGAAGCTGCCGGTCAAGCGCCTGTATATCCACCTGGTTTCTGGGGTTTTCCATATGCTCCTCGCAAATCAATGTTTTTTTCGCAAATCCTTGAACCGCCGTGCCTTTACATCGTAACGGGGCAGCCGGCCGTATTCTGAATATTCTATCAAATAGCCCAGATTGGTCTTGAGCCTCAGCGCATCCCTGAGCCTGTCGTGAACATGCTCTTTTTCCACACCAGCAAGCAGTTCCACCTTCAGGGTGATCCGGTCCACATCCCCCTGCTTGTCCACGATAATTTCAAATTCATCCCCCAGTCCCGAAATGGACCTGACCACCTCTTCGACCGCAGCCGGGGACAGCAGCACCCCTTTTACCTTTGTGATATCATCGGCCCGGCCCTGGACACCTCCCTTGATAAGCCTGAAAGTCCGGCCGCATTCACAACCTGCGTCATCCCACTGGATTATATCCTTGGAATCAAACCTGATGCATGGCTGGGCAATACGGTCCAGGGCCGTGATCACCATTTTACCGCTCCTGCCTGGCTCATTGATGATACGGCCTGTATCCAGGTCTTCGATTTCGACCAGGAACATGGCCTCGTTGACGTGCATGCCCATCGGCTGACAGGCACATTCAAAAGACCATGCCCCGATTTCGGTCGCACCTGAATGGTCGTAGACCTTGGCGCCAAAGGCTGATTCCATGCGTTTCTTTGTACTCGGAATGCCGGCTCCGGGTTCGCCGGCGCAGGTGATTTTCTCGATGGTCAAACCGGAAGGATCGATCCCCATCTTTGTCCTGGCCACCTCGGCCATTCTCAGAACATAGGTGGGAGTAGCCATCATAGCCGTTGCCTTCAGCTCCTGTATTTTCAAAAGCCGGGCCTGGGTGTCAAGAACACCTCCCGGCACCACCTCGCATCCGAGTTTTTCAGCTGCATAATGCCCGGCCCAGAAGGCCACGAAAATATTGTATCCGAACGGGATAAATACCCGGTCGGCCGGCCGGTATCCCTGGGCCCACAGGATATAGGACCAGCATTCAGACCACCATTCCCAGTCCTGCCAGGTATCGGGCTGATACACCGGCTGCCCGGTAGTGCCGCTGGTCTGTCTGAAGACAGACACTTCCTCCAGCGGCACACACAGGGCATCTCCATAGGGAAAGGGCGGCCTGCACTGAATCTTCTGCATCATTGATTTTTCGACTTTCGGGATCTTTTCGATCATGTCCAGTGACTTTATATCACCGGGTTCGATCCCGGCTTCGGAATAAAGCCGCCGGTGAAACCTGGAATTTTCATAGGCCCATTTGAAAATTCGCTGGAATTTTTTCAGCTGAAGCCTCTGCAGTGTTTCAAGCGGCAATGTTTCCAGTACCGGATTCCAATAGGCAGATTGTGTCATGCTATCCGTCCTTTTCCTCTGATTAATGTTTTACTCTGATTACCATAATGGGAAAAACACTAACGGACAAGAGGGATAAAAAGGGGGGATAATGGGTAACTAAAGCACCCATTCATGACAATGAATTCAAAAAAGTCCTCAGGTTCAGGGCCTGGTTGGTCAGCCCGATTTTTTTGCGGATATTCTTCCGGTAAAACGCGATGGTCTGGCTGGAAAGACCCATCATGCCGGCAATTTCCTTGGTACTCGAGCCATGCTTTACAAGATGTGCCACCTGGATTTCAGACGGGGTCAGCCCACGGTATTCCAGGGACAGGCGGTTTAAAAAAGGGGAGACAATGTCACTCAGCGTGGCCGAGATGATATCCATGAAGGCCTGCTGGCGGCTGTCGAGGTCGGTATGCTTGATTTTTTCGATATAGGGAAATACCAGCTCCCGGATATTGGAGACCAGCTGGTGCTCAAGTTCAGTCCTGTCTTCCTGCCTTTTCTTCAACAGCACCCGCAGGGCGGTGTTGACCTCTTCGAGCTTTCTCGTTTTTTCCTCCAGCTCAAAGGTACGCATGGAGACCCTTTTTTCGAGTTCGTCCTGGGTCTGTTCCAGGCGCTGTTTTTCTTTCTTAAGTTCGGAAATATCTGTGACGACTGCAAAACTGCCCTTGAACCGTCCATTGACATCAAAATAAGGAGTGGGTGTCATGCGGGTGGTAATCGGGGTGCCGTCTTTCCTGATCCAGGTGATCTCGTAGGGCTCACGTCTGCCTTTTCGCCTGTGTTCAAGCTGTTCCATCAGAACGGCACGGTTCTTTTCATCGAGAAACCGTGTAACTTTCTGCCCAATGATTTCCTGCCTGGTTCTTTGCCACATCCGGCACAATGTATCATTGGCATAGGTAGTCACCTGGTGCTCATCAATTTCACTGAGCCCGTCACCCATGGTCTCGACCAGCTTTCTATACCGCTGCTCACTGGTATAAAGGGCACTGGCCCTATCAGGCTTAGGTTCGTCTTTCATTATTCAATCTATTTTCTTTCCGGCCGTATCTTCGACCCTTGACATAATCCAATCGGCGATTTTTTTCCGGGCGATGCTGCCTGTTTCTTTTCGGATCCGGCTCAAGTCGAGTTCCGCCCTTGCCATGGTTTTGTGACCACCTGCCGACCCAAAGGGCTCAAAAGCCTCCTTGGCCGTATTGCCAGCACTTTTCCGCAAACCGTCATTGCGAAGAATGACAACAAGCTTTTTCCCGCATACTGCTGAAACGACAGCCCAGTTCACACCGGCAATCCCAAGAAAAAAATCAGCTACCATCACAAGTTCATCAGGTTTTTCCATCCTGCCCCTGTGAAAATAGGCCCTGTTGTTCACAATCTGCCTTTGCCGGATTGCAAGTGCCAGGAAATCCAGGTCTTCCTGGGTCAACAGCGCCCGCTGGACCTTTATCACGATATTGATATCCGCATATTGATAAAGATATTGAAACGCCTTTAAGTCTTTGAGCCCGGCCTGCCGGATAAAATCGGCGGTATCAGTTTTGATCCCGAGCATCAGGGCTGCGGCAAGTTTTGCAGATGGTTTTATTTTGGCCGCCTTGAGATATTCAATCATTAATGTTGCGCAAGCACCGTATTCCGGGCGGATATCAACAAAATCCGCGCTGGGAGAGGAATCGGGATGATGATCTATCACCGCGTTGAAATTGATTCCCGAAAAGCTTTCGTTATGGCCCGGCTGGGAATCCACCACCACGAACCGGTCATAGTCATCCTTGTCAATACGGTCAAGGTTTGTCAGTCCCGATTCCACCAGCTCGATCATGGTCTGGTTGTCAGGACGGGTTATGGTGTTGAAATGGGCAATGGTAACCAGGTTCACTTTACGCCAGAGCAGCCGTTTTATCACCATTGCGCTGGAGATGGCGTCCGGGTCCGCATTGATGACGACAAGCACTTTTGACTGCGGAGTGAAAAGCGCCATGAATCTTTTAAGTTTCTGTTTATTGTTCATGAGACCTCTTCCAGGTGTTGCTGCTGAAAAACAATGTAAAGGTAATGAATATATAACCGAGTACGGCCAGGATGGCGAAAATACCATTGAAAATACCCAGCGGTGCCAGCACCAGCGCTGTGATCCAGTGGATAGCAATCACCGTGGGGGAATGAAGCCGGATGGGAAAGTCCTTGTACCGGCAGATAACAGCAAGGCCGCACAAATTCCAGCCATACAGGGATGCAAACACGTGCAGGTGAAGCAGCCACTTGATTTTCAATGGATCATATCCGTCAGACATCTGGAATAGAATATATGCAATTCCGGTTATGGCAGTGACAATCAAAAAACCGATGCCGGAAGACAAAAACTGCTTTTGCTGCATGACTTCTCCAAATCGCCTGTACAGAATGAATACGGTCACAACGGCAAGGAACAGGGCGCTCGTGATGAAAATCTGCGGGATGAACTTCTCAAAAAGAATAAACAGGAAAAAGACAATCACTCCCAGATTGATCACCCAGAAACAGATTTCCTTCAGCGCCCGGTTCAATACACCCCTGGCGGAATCGAGCATGACAAATACAATTGACAGGGTGATCAGCGACAACGGAAAAGAAAATCCCAGAAAAAAGGTGTTCAACTGCAGTTTCTCCATGGAAACCCAGTAAAAATATTCATTGTTCAATATCACCAGCGCGGCCATCACAATACCTATGGACAGGCACAAAAGGGATGCCTGGTGAAATTTTTCCGATACCGGTACCCGTGGGGAAAAAAAATCGACCGGCACCATTGAAAAGTGATCCATGCGCACCCGCTCGACCACAATGAAAAGAAGAATGGAAACAGCCAGGGTCACAGGATAAAGCTCCAGGAATGCGGATACGGCATATATGAGTGACCCTGCGAAAAACACCTGGATCAAAGGGCTCATCCTTTCGTCCCCGCGGGTGAAATGCAGGAGAATGGTCCCTCCTGTGCACAGGTTGAACAAAAAAATATGCAGTCGTTCGAAGCTGTAACGTTCCAGCGGGAAATGCACATGCAAAAACCCGAACACAAGGGCGGTAACCATGAGGGTGCTGAAGAGAATCTTTAAATGACGATGCATAAGCAGCGGCTCTTTATTAAAATGTTGATAATCATAAGGGCGGTTCCGTGTTTCATCTTTGTTTTATAAGGTTGTGACCCCATTTAACTCAATAACTCCGAAAGTCAAGCTTGCTTTATAAAGGTTGTATTTTATGGTATGCTGGCACCAAAATCAATAAAAGTTTGGTTTTCACCATTCCGGAGGTCTTCAATGGAAACATCTGTATGGTTTGCTTTTGGCTTGACTCTTTTTGCCGGGCTGTCCACCGGCATAGGGTCTGCACTGGCCTTTTTCACCAGCAAAACCAACGAAAAAGCCCTTTCTCTGGCCCTTGGCTTTTCAGCAGGTGTCATGATCTATGTTTCCTTTATCGAAATTTTTCCCAAGGCCCTTGAATTAATCGGTCTGGACCGGCCTGGTAAAACCGGTGAAGTGCTGACCGTTTTCTGTTTTTTTTCGGGTATCATGCTGATCGCAGGAATCGACAAGCTGGTGCCGGGCTTTGAAAATCCCCATGAAATCAGGCAGGTGGAACAACTCGATGAAAACTCGAAAGATAGCCGCCAGGCAAGGCTGTACCGGATGGGTCTTTTGTCTGCCTTTGCTATCGCCATTCATAATTTCCCCGAAGGGATCGCCACCTTTATGGCCGCAATTGCGGATCCGGCCCTTGGTATTGCCATTGCCACGGCCATTGCCATACACAATATACCGGAAGGTATTGCCATATCAATTCCTGTTTTTTATGCCACCGGCAGCCGGAAAAAAGCCTTTTACCTGTCGTTTTTATCCGGGCTGTCCGAACCTGTCGGGGCCGGGATAGGTTTTCTGATCCTGATGCCCTTTATCACACAGACCCTCATGGGTATCCTGTTTGCAGGTGTTGCCGGTATCATGGTGTTCATCAGCCTGGATGAACTGCTCCCTGCCGCGGAAACATATGGAGAACACCACCTGGCTGTTTACGGCCTGATCGCCGGCATGATGGTGATGGCGGCAAGCCTGCTGCTGTTATAACTGTTCAGATTTTCCAAGTGCATGCCTCATGGCTGAGTCAATATCGGGAAACCGGAAGACATATCCGCTTTTGACCAGTTTTTCAGGCAGCACCCGCGCACTGTCCAGAAGGGTTTCCTTTCCCATCTGACCCCAGAAAAGCCTGACCAGGAATCCCGGCAGCACAAACCATGCAGGCCGTCTCGATACAGCTGCAAGGCTCCCGGTGAATTCACGGTTGGTGACCGGCGCCGGTGCCGTCATGTTTACAGGCCCGCAGATTTCAGGATTGAAAAGGATATGGTGCACAGCACCGAGCACATCCTCCATGGACACCCAGCTCATGTACTGGTGCCCATGTGAAATGCGCGTCCCCAGGCCAAGGGCAAAAACGGGAAACAGGCGCTCAAGCGCACCGCCTGCCGGGGTCAGGACAATACCGATCCGCAGGGTGACAAGTCGTGTTTCATGCGGTACTCCTGTCATGGCAGCTTCCTCCCATTGCCTGCAGACACTGGAAATAAAACGGTTCCCGCTTGGTGCCCGCTCTGTCAGGCGGTTGTCCTCTGCATTACCATAGTAACCTATTGCAGAGGCGCAGATAAACACAAAAGGCTTTTTTTCGAGCCCTGCAAGTTTTTCCATAAGCAAACGGGTCGGCCCGGTCCGGCTGGACAGTATCCGCTGCTTCTTGCTGCGGGTCCACCTGCCCCTTGAAATGTCCATACCGTTCAGGTTAATCACCGCATCTATCCCCATGCTGTCATCGAGCTCAAGCAGGCCGTTGTCCGGGTCCCAGGATATTTCATCAGACCCGGGCCGCGGATTTCGGCGTACAAGTTGAAGCACCTTGTGCCCGCTGGTCCTCAAAAAGGGCACCAGTGACTTTCCGATTGTACCGCTGGCACCGGATATCAGTATTGTCAATGGGGTGAATTTCCGGGGCATGGTTTCCAGGTCATCTTTTAACACACGGTGACGGTAGGTGAAAATCCGGCCCAGGTCCTTTAATGCCAGTTTTTTAAACAGGCGGCCCAGAATACCGAAAGGCAGTACAAAAGTAACGTGATCCACCATAATCGTCCTGTTATCTGACACCTTTTCGAATCCATGGGTATGCACCCACTTTTTGAACGGTCCTTGAACCTGGTGATCCCTGAACATATGATTTTTCTTCCAGGCAATGTGTTCTGCCTCCCAGACAAACGGCAGGCCGAAAATTTTTAACACAAAATGCACCTGGGTCCCTGTTTCAATGCCTCCTGAATGATGAACCAGGGCCAAAGACACCCAGGGCGGGGTCAACCTCGATACGGCCCCCTGCCGTTCATGCCAGGAAAATACGTTTGACACCGGGGCATCGATCAATGTCCTTTTTTCAAATTCCAGATCCGTCATCTGTATTTATCGCCTTTGAATGGTTGATTTTACGAACCTCATATTATATTAAGACAG
Organism: uncultured Desulfobacterales bacterium; assembly: GCA_964397015.1. Taxonomy (GTDB): domain Bacteria; phylum Desulfobacterota; class Desulfobacteria; order Desulfobacterales; family Desulfobacteraceae; genus MADRE2. Next base: position 10,755 of record CAYNHL010000113.1, read on the forward strand.
GATAAGTTTAAACCTTTTTGTTTTGCCTCCGGCAGGCATGCTCCTTGCAGAACATTATCCAAAGAGCATGCTGCAGTCGAGCAGCAAAATTGAAAACAATTACTTTAAGGTTTACATGGAGGAAAAAATGGATAAATATGAATGCCCATGCGGTTATGTCTACGACCCTGAAGAAGGAGATGTTGAAAACGGTATCGATCCGAAAACAGAATTCAAGGATCTGCCCGAAGACTGGGTATGCCCGTTGTGCGGAGCTGAAAAAGAATATTTTGAACTCGTGGATTGATATCTGTCTGGAGGCACTGCCATGAACAAACCACTTGAAATAGCCGACAAAATTTTCTCCGTGGGATGCAGGGACTGGGATATCCGTGATTTCCACGGTTATTCAACCTATGAAGGTACAAGCTACAACGCTTTTCTGGTCCTGGGAGACAAAAATGTTCTCATAGATACCGTAAAAAAAGAATTTACCGGGGAGCTTCTTGACAATATCCGGCATATCATCGATCCGTCCGATATTGATATCGTCATAAGCAACCACACGGAAATGGACCATTCCGGCGGCATTCCCCGGGTCATGCACACCATCGGCAAGGACAAACCCCTGTACTGCTCACCCATGGGACAAAAGAATTTGACAAGTCACTTTAACCGGGAATTCAACTTCAAGGCAGTAAAGACCGGTGATGAACTGTCCGTTGGAAACCGGACCTTTTCATTCCTTGAGACAAAAATGCTTCACTGGCCGGACAGCATGTTCACCTACCTGAAGGGAGCAAAAATCCTTATGCCCAACGACGCCTTCGGGCAGCATTACGCCTCGGCGTTCCGCTTCAACGATCTGGTAGATCAGTGCGAGCTTTACCAGGAAGCGCTTAAATACTACGTAAACATACTCACTCCGTTCAGCGCGCAGGTAACGAAGAAGATAGACGAACTGCTCGGGCTCGGGTTGCCGGTGGAGATGATAGCGCCCAGCCACGGCCCGATATATCTTGAGCCTGCATTTATCATGGATGCTTACCGACAGTGGGTCATGGACCCGCCCGGCAATATAGTTGTTCTGCCCTTCATATCCATGCACGGCAGCACCCGCCTCATGGTGGAGCATTTCGTGGAATCCCTGATTGAAAAGGGCGTCACAG
>CAYNHL010000114.1:0-11721 GCA_964397015.1 uncultured Desulfobacterales bacterium
GGGACTCTGTTTCCTGTTTTTCGACAAACATATATGTAATTGCCTGGCAATTCATATTCAGCGCTTCACCTTTTTTAGAAGATATTTTTATATCAGCTATATTGACAATACGGTCCAGCCTGGCAATCTGGTAGAAAAAATCCGTGATCTGGTGATACCGGCCCTCCACTTTTATATTGATCGGAATTTCTCTGTAAAATTCTTTGCTGATTTCAGCAGACGGCTGGAATAAATGGAAGCTGAGGCCGGCGGCGGTTCCCGCCTTTGATACACTGGTCAGCAGCGCAGGCACTTCCTTTTTGTCCGGCAGGGCCTTTACCGCTATATTGAACTCTTCCTGGGCCAGTGCCATACGTTTTTCATATTCTTCGAGTTCAGCGGCATGCTGTTTTGTGCTTTTCAAGGTTGCCTGGTGCTTTTTGAATTCAGCCTTGGTATTTTCCAGGGTTTCATACCGGGGCTTGAAAATGGTCAGATAGTATACGCCGGCAATCAATAAAAATGTGGCGATGACTATCAGCAGCCGCTGTATTTTGGACAGAGCGCCGATTTTTTCAAATATGGATGTGAACTTCTGCTTAATTTGATCTGTCATCTTTTTTTACTTTCTTTATTCATCAGTTTTTTTCTGGTGACTCATCCGGTTTTTTGATTGTCGCTTTTGTACACGTAAGATCAAATTCCTTTAAATTAATGCCGTCCTTTATTTTTTTCATTTTTGAATTGTTCAGGTTGACGGTTGAAAACAGGGAGGAGTCTTCAAGCTGGTTCATGAAATCTGCGATGGTTGGGTTGTCAAAGGCGATCCCTTTTATAAGAACATTTTTAGATGTAGTGCTCATCTGGGTAATCCACATTCTTTCCGGAATTACGAGCCCCGTAAACCGGTCAAGAAGTTCAACCGGTTTTTTTCGTTCAGCCTGAAGTGTTTCCACAATGTTCAGTTTGTCTTCCAGGATCGCAAGATCTTTTTTGATCTGTTTTACCCGGTCCGCCTTGGCTTTATACTCGGCAATCTGGGCTTTTATGGCGGTGTTTTTCTTTTTGAAATCTTCAATTTCATTATCTATGCTGGCCGTTAGCAGATACAGTCCTGCAAGGGACAGCAGGACCAAAAGGGAAAAAATAGAAACCTGTTGCCTGATGTTCTCTTTTTGCCGGGCAGCCCTGAAAGGCAGAAGATTGATTTTTATCATTTGTCATCCAACTGTCTAAGTGCCAGTCCCAGGGCGATTGGCGCCTGGGGGGACACGCTGGTTAAATAAGCGTCATCATATTTATTGGACTCGATAACCAGGCCCTTGAAGGGATCGATGATCGAGGTATCAATGCCGAGTTCAGATCGAAGGGTGTCGATAAAAGACGGGGTAAATACGCTGCCGCCGCTGACCACAACTTTTTCAACGGTTTTTTCCGATGTATTGGCATGGAAGGTGCGTATGACCTCGTGGATTTCACCGCACCAGGTATTGACTATTTCTTTACAGGTTCCGGTTACCTTGTCCGCTGTCAGGGTGTCGGCGTACTGTCCGGTGATCGCCATTTCAGCGTCTTCTTCGCTGCATCCGGTTTCATTCATCAGTTCTTCGGCAATCTGCCGCGACCCGGAAAGATTGTCCCGCATCATCAGGGATGTGCCGTTGTGGAGAATGTTCAGGGAGGTTTTTGAATATCCTATATCGAGCAGAAGGGTAACCTTGTTTTCTTCTTTATCAGGAATCGTTTCATAGATATTTTGAAGAGCAAAAGTGTCCACATCAATGACACTTGGATGAATTCCGGCCATGTTGACCAGGTCGATGTATTCGGCGACCAGGTCTTTTTTGACGGCTACAAGCAGGACATTGATCTGTTCCGGTGCAAACTCGCTTTCCCCTATTACGTGGTAATCGATGTTGACATCATCGATGTCATAGGGGATATACTGCTCGGCCTCGGAGTGAATGGATGCGTGAAGTTCCTTGTCCGGCGCCTTTGCCGTGGTAATGGTCTTGATAACAACCGAATGTCCGCCCGTCGATATGGCTACATTTTTCTGCCTGATTTTAGTATTTTTCAGCAATGTCCTTATAACGGCGGCGACCCCTTCCATGTCTTCAATCCGGCCTTCCACAATCGCTCCGGAAGGTGTTTTTTCGATTCCGAATTTTTTCAGGACCCGGCCCTTGGGTGTTTTCTTGATTTCAGCCACCTTTATAAATGATGAGCCTATATCCAGTCCAACCAGTTGATTGCTTTTTTTAAATATCATCAGGTCACTTTATATACTCATTTTAATGTTGATATGCTGCTTAAACATCATTATATTTTGGTAATTCGGGTCATTACTACTATACTTTTATATGATAATACTGTAATGTCAAGCATTATCATGGTTTTTTTTAAAAAAATAACAGAATAAGATTAGAATTACTATACCGTTAAGGGAAAAACTATAAATTTGATGTCAAAACAGCATTCAATCAAGGGTGCCCGGCCGTTCAGGCTGGTTAAGTATTTTACGTTTTCAAGTCTTATCGTGATGTTTGCGGCCACCATTGTCATTTCAGGCCTGAATGCCCACTGGGTGCGCAATATCCTGCTGGAAAAAAACGAAGAATTCGATACCCTTCTGGTTGAAAGTCTAAATCACCAGATGTACATGCGATATCTTCTACCCATGAGGTTCAGCCAGGGTTTCATCAGCTTTACCGACAAGGCATGGCGGGACCGGCTGGACTATGTCATGCGATCTACCCTTGGCAGTTTCCGGGTTGAAATGGTGAATATCTACGATCCGGACAAGGATGAAATTCATTACAGCCTTGACCGGGAGAAAATAGGTTTGAAGAATACCGGAGGGATCAGTTATGAAAAGGCCAGAAACGAAGAATCCACGTTTCGACTGGTCCGAAGCGGCAGTTTCTGGGAATTGTTTTTCTGGTACCCTGAAGAAACCAAGATTATAACGTTTGCGCCATTGCGCTGGGAGAACCAGGTTTCTTCCACGATTACATACGGGCAGGTCGTGGGTGTGCTTGAAATTGTCAGGGATGTCACCGAAGACTACAAAACGATTTTCAAGCTCCAGGGCCTGATTGTGGCCTCCTGTTTCATAGTTATGGGCGTGTTGTTCATTATCCTGAGATTCGTTGTGAAACAGGGGGAGACTATTATCGAAAGACGTGCCGAAGAGAGACTGCAGCTCGAGCAGAAACTCAGGCAGACGGAGCATTTGTCCACCATAGGGGAAATGACGGCCGGGGTCTCCCATGAAATACGCAATCCACTGGGTATCATAAAGAGCAGTTCCGAGCTGCTGAAGAATAAAATGGCGCGGCTGGGTGCCGATACCACTATCGCGGAAATCATTATCGAGGAATCCGGAAGACTGGATTACATTATAAAGGATTTTCTCGATTTTGCCAAGCCGAAGAATCCGGATCTGCATCCCTGCCGTGTTGAGGATATCGTTGAGAAAAACCTGTTTTTCCTGGCCGCCCAGACTACATATCAGCATGTCGAGATCGTTAAGGAATATGCCGATAATGTCCCGGAGATACTTGCAGACAGTGCCATGCTTTACCAGGCTTTTCTCAACATTTTCATCAACGCTTTCCAGGCCATGCCTGAAAAGGGAGTGCTGACCATCCGGACCTTTTTTGAAAAAGGCAGGGTACACCTTCACTTTCTTGACCAGGGTGAAGGGATTTCGGAAAAAGCGCTGAAAAAAATATGGAGTCCTTTTTTTACAACCAAGGACAGGGGTACGGGCCTGGGCCTGGGCATCGTAAAAAATATCATTGAAGCACACAATGGCAGCATAAGAATTTCAAACCGGGAGACAAAAGGCGTGGATGTTGAAATTATACTGCCATGCAGGGAGTCCTGATCCAATGGAAAGAATACTTGTTGTCGATGATGAGAGAAATTACCCGATGATTATCGGAGAGATACTCCAGGAGGAGGGGTATGTGAGTCTGACTGCTTCCAACAGCATGGAGGCGCTGGAGATATTGAAAAATGAACTGGTGGACCTGGTGCTAACGGATGTCAAGATGCCGGGAATGAACGGCATCGAGCTTCTGGAAAAAATCAAGGAAATCAAGCCGGATATGCCGGTTCTGGTCATGACTGCCTTCGGAAGTGTCGAGATGGCGGTGGAGGCGATGCAGAAAGGTGCCTATACCTATATTATAAAGCCGTTTGAGAACAGTTCGCTTATAGCCCATATAGAAAAAGCCCTGTCCATCTACAAGATTGTCAGGGAAAATGCAGAGCTGCGGGATGCCATTGCCCAGCGCTACAGCTTTGATAATATTATCGGCAAGAGCAAGCCCATGCAGGAGCTGTATGATATTATAAAGAAAGTGGCTCCGACCAACGCCAACATACTGATTGAAGGTGAAAGCGGCACCGGCAAGGAACTGGTGGCAAAATCAATTCACTACAACAGCCAGAGAAAAGATAATATGATGGTGGCGGTCAACTGTTCCGCATTTGCGGAGTCCCTGCTGGAAAGCGAGCTTTTCGGTCATGAGAAAGGGGCGTTTACAGGGGCGGTCAACATGAAAAAAGGCCGGTTCGAACTGGCGGACAAAGGCACATTGTTCATCGATGAAATTGGAGAAATGCCCCTGTCTTTGCAGGTCAAGCTGCTGCGTGTTCTGCAGGAAAGGGTTTTTGAGCGGGTGGGCGGAGTTGTGCCGGTACCGGTGGATTTCAGGCTGATTGCCGCAACCAATAAAAACCTGGAACAGGAAGTGGAAAGGGGAAATTTCAGGGAAGACCTTTATTACAGGCTTAATGTGGTAAAAATGACCATTCCCCCGTTACGGGAACGACAGGAGGATATTCCGCTGCTGGTCAAACACTTTTTACATAAGTATGCGGATCAGGCCGGTCCGGGCGACCGGGTGACCGGTATCTCGCAGGAAGCGGCCCGGCTGCTTTTTGATCACTTGTGGCCTGGAAATGTCAGGGAGCTTGAGAATGTCATGGAGCGGGCAATGATCCTGTCTGGAAGTGATCATATAACACCATCTGACCTGCCGGTCCATATCCGCCGGACCCATGGCGAGGGATTGAGGCTGGACGGGATACCCGAAGGTGCCGGTCTTGCCGAAACCCTTGCTGCAGTGGAGAAAAAACTGATAGTCAGGGCCATGAAGCTGTCCGGAAATGTCCAGACCAAAGCAGCCCGAATGCTTGGAATTGGAAAGAGCGGCCTGAACCAGAAGCTTAAAAAATACAATCTGGATATCTGATTTTTGAAAGTTTATAAACCCGGTTGCTGTTCAAAATTTTGAACTTTTTGATTATGACGTGCATTATTCTTTGTTTACAGCGAGTTATACATTTTTACAAAAATAAATACACCGGCAGGGTTCAAGATTTTGAACAATATTTGTGCCATGCAGATAGAATCCCCGGGGGACCTGGCCGGGTTTTTGGCTGGATAATAATTTTTTTTATTATGATTTCAGATTGTTAGAAAAAAAAGATGGTATTTTATTGAATATGGCAGCTAAATTGCATTGAGGTATTGTCACTAAACATGATGTTGATTTTTTCATCTTTTTTCCTTTTCTTGAAAGGGCCGCCTGACACAAAGTCGGGCGGCCCTTTCAAGTTGGAGCGCCTGGAATTATTCAGTGATGCCCAGTTTATGACGTGCAACAGGATCATACATTGAATCGGGAAAATCGGTCGTAATTGTTTCAAACGCCGTCCTGCCTCCCTCCGAAGCTGCATCAGGATCTGTCTGTGCAATCAGACCTAAAGAGAAATAGGCCTCATCTTTAAGCACCTTGCTGTCGGCACTGCTGACCTGCTCAAAATACCGGGCTGCCTCGTCTGTTTTTCCCTGGGATATCAGAGTATGCCCTATGGAGGACAAAAGCAGGTTTTTCATGGCAGGGTCTTTTTCAAAAGCTTTGAGTGCCCTGTTAAAATAATCGAAAGCCTGGTCGAATTCCGATGCATCGTAACAGATCCTGGCAAATGCAATCAGGGCCATTTTTCCGGCCGCAGTGTTGCCGTACTGGTCGAAGATATCGGTAAAATCCTTTTGGACCAGATTGTAGCCGCTTTCTGGGTCCTGTGCGCCGTCATAGGCACTGGATGCCTGTGAGACCAGCAGGGAGGCTTTTTTCTCTGCCGAGCTGAAGCTGTAAAGCACTGCTGAAAAAATGACAACAACCAGGACAAATGCGCCAAGGATCAAAAACAGCTGTTTTTTGTACTGCCTGGTAAATGCCAGTCCTCTCAACAATTTTTCCTGGAACGGGTCTATTTGTTCAAGCTCTTTTTTTCGTGCACGTGAAATGTTGTGATTTGCCATTCTTTCCTCTTGTTTAAAATGTGGTTATCTGCAAAATTGTTACCAGATCAGTGAGTTGTGAATCCAGCCTATATCGCCGTCGGCATGTTCAATATTCAGCCAGTTTCCCTGTTTTTTCAATACCTTGAAAGGAACCCCCCTTTCCGTGGTGAATACAATGGGGTTCTTGGTGCCAGGGCCCTTACGGACATTGCATTTGGCCTTGACAGTGATAACGGATTCCACATTTGTGACCAGTGAATTGTGCAGCCAGGCAGTATCTCCTTCAAAATCTTTTACCTGGTACCAGTTTCCCTGTTTTTTTTCGATCAGCAATGGATGGTATTTTTCGACCTGCCAGAGGACCTGGTGGTTTGTGCCGGGTCCTGATCTCAGGTTAGCGATGCTGCCGGCCACGCATATCCGTTCCCCGGCCCATGCAGCCGGGGCAGTACAGATTTGAAAAAACAGGGCGGCTGGCAGAAATATCAGTAAAATCCGTTGTATGGATGATTTCGAGTACATGACAACTTACTCCTTTTCATGAACCAAGATTGAATATCATACCGGTCTGATATAACAGAAATGACAAGGTCCATGCAACCGTTGTTGTATAAATAAGATTAAAAAGCGCCCATTTTCGGGAGGTTTCCTTCCAGATGGTTATGACCGTTGCCAGGCAGGGAACATACAGCAATACAAAAACCATCATTGACAGCGCGGACAGCCTGGTCATGCCGGAGTTGCCAAGTGCTTCCTGGAGGGCCTCGGATTCTTCACTGTCAACCCCGTACAGGACACCCAGCGTCGAGATGACAATTTCCTTGGCCACAAAACCGGTGATCAATGCCACACTGGCACGCCACTCGATGCCGATGGGTGCGAATACAGGTTCTATGGCCTTTCCAATCATGCCGATGTATGATTTTGATACACGTTCCTGTTCCATCCTGCGTTCAAGGGATTGAACCTGTTCCTGGTAACCCGGGTGTTCCTGTGTCTGGAGTTTCTGGATTTTCTGGTCATAGTCCGTGGAATAGGAGATGTCTCTGGGGAAATAAGAAAGGGTCCAGATAACCACGGAACCGATAAGGATTATACCCCCCATTTTTTTAAGAAACATTTTGCTGCGGTCCCACATGTGGATGAGAAGGCTTTTGAGCATCGGGACGCGGTAGGGGGGAAGTTCCATGACAAAAGGGGCGTCTTCCCCCTTGAGCAGGGTGCGCCTGAGCAGCTGCCCGGTCAGGATGGCCACGACAATGCCGCCAACATACAGGGAAAAAATAACGGTACCTGCCTGATGGCTGAAAAAGGTGCCGGCCAGGATAATGTATACCGGCAGGCGGGCTGAACATGACATGAAAGGAGTCATCAGGATAGTAAGTATCCTGTCTTTTTTGCTTTCAAGGGTTCGGGTGGCAATGATTGCGGGTACATTGCAACCAAATCCCATGAGCATGGGGATAAAGGATTTTCCATGCAGGCCGGCGGTATGCATGACCCGGTCCATTAAAAAAGCCGCCCGGGCCATGTATCCCGTATCTTCAAACAGGGCGATACAGAAAAACAGTATAAGGATGTTGGGAAGAAAGATTATCACGCTTCCTATTCCGGCGATGATGCCGTCAAGCAGGACCGATTTCAACAATGAAGCGGGCAGTTGTACGTCAAGAAAGATAGAAAGATGCATGACGCCGGCATCTATCCATTCCATTGGATAGGCGCCTGCGGTGAATGTCAGTTGGAACATGGCCCATATGAAAAACAAAAACAGGGGCAGTCCCAAAAACCGGTCCGTGAGGACAAGGTCGATATTTCTCGAGATGTCGATGCGCTTTGCTGCCATGGTGCTGACGGATTCTTTCATGAGCCCGGCAATATAACCGTAGCGGTCGTCGGTCAGTATGATATCGACGTCTTCCTGGAAAAGATGATGGATGCGCGCCTGGCATGCCTCGGCGGTCTCGAAGAGGCGTTTTGCCTTTTCAAGGGATGCCATCGAGAATTTGTCCTTGACCAGGGCGTCGTTTTCAAGCAGTTTGACAGCGTTCCAGCGGACAGGAGAAAACTTTTGAGGGTCAAAGTATTCCCTGATCTGGTTTTCGAGGGTAGAGATACAGTCCTCTATTTCACGGCTGTATTGGATTTTCCGGCTTTTTTTTCCTTCCTCGAATGCTTTTGCTTCATCCAGTGCCGCATCCAGTATGCTTTCGGTACCCTTGTTTTTGTTGCCAACGGTAAATATTACCGGCAGATTGAGCAGGTCGGACAGCATTCGGGCATTGATGCGAATCCCGTTGGATTCGGCAATGTCAGCCATGTTCAGCACCAGTATCGCCGGCCGTTCGAGCTCAATGACCTGGAGGGCCAGGTAAAGGCTTCTTTCCAGGTTGGCGGAATCGATGATATTGACAACCACGTCGGGCCGGTCATTGAGGATATAGTCCCTGGCGGTGATCTCCTCGATTGTGTAAGGGGTGAGGCTGTAGGTTCCCGGGAGATCGACCACATTGATTTCCCGGCCCTTGTGAATGATCCGGCCCTCCTTTTTTTCCACCGTGACACCGGGCCAGTTGCTGACTTTCTGCCTGGCTCCGGTAAGGTTGTTGAATATCGTTGTCTTGCCGGCGTTCGGGTTTCCGGCAAGGGCTATGCTGACTGGTCTGAAATTATTTTTTTGCACGGATGACATTTTCCACCAGGATGTTGTCGGCTTCCTCTATTCTCAACGAGACATGGTAGCCCTTGATGATAAGTTCAATGGGATCTTTCAGCGGTGCATACTTTTCGACATATACCCGGGTACCCCGGTTGATGCCCATTTCAAGCAGGCGTCTTCTGAGCAGGTGTTTGCCGCCGACTTTTGTAATGATGCCTTCCTGGCCGGCTTTCATCTCGCTCAGCCGGATAGGCTGCAATTCGGATTTTTCCGGCGGGGCCTGCTGCCGGGCGGTTCTCGCATCAAAAGGCTCGACAATGATCTTCTGGGCCATACCCTTGCCGATGATCAGGCGGTTGGTCCCGGAGGCGATAACGACCTGTCCGCCGGCCTGGGTCGACACGATTTCAATGATGTCTCCTGAGCGGATGCCCATGGACGTGACCCGCATCTGTAGATTCCGCCCGGCATCGATCTGCCTTATAATCAGGGATTCTCCCTGTTTTGCCTTGTCCAGGCTGACCAGGGCCGACCGTTTTTTCAGGCAGTCCGAGCAGATGCCGTAGATTTCCATTTTATGCTGGAGCATGTGGAAGCCATAGGCATTGGTGACTTTCAACTGGTGTTCCTCGAGGGATTCGTCCCTGAATTCAAGGATGCTGCCGCATTTGGTGCAGATCATGTGGTCATGGTGCAGGCCGAGGTGCCGGTGTTCGTACATTGAAGGACCATGATCAAATGCGGTTTTGCTGGCAAATCCGAACCGGCACAGAAGGGACATGGTCTCGTCGATAAACTCCAGGGTTTCGTCTTTGCCGTCTTTGACCATCTGGGCCTTTATGTCTATTGCGGTGACATGCTGTTCAAGATTTAAAAAGGCATCGAGAACCAGAAGCCTGCGGTCGAACTCCGTTATTCCCTGGTGCTGGAACAGTTGCTTGAACTGTGTTTTTTCATGTTCATGTTTATTGATCATTGCTTTTATTCCATAAATAAATTAACACAATAGAGTAGTATAGGAATGCTTGCATGTCAATACACAAGGAGGCGCCGGAATGGTTAAAAACATGTACAGGATCATGGATGCGCTGGATGCGTTCGATGAGGGGATTTACATTGTCAATGATGATTATTCCGTGGAATACATGAACCGGTTCATGAAAGATCTCTTCGGGGACGGCGTGGGAAAAAAGTGCCACGAAGTTATTCATAATTCCCCTGAACCGTGCACCTGGTGTAAATATGTACAGGTCTTCGAGAAAAACGAAACCCATAATTATGAAGTGTATGTCAAGTCGGTCGATAAAACCTTCAACGTGATCGACCTGCCGGTGACCAACCGGGACGGCACGAGATCCAAGCTTTCCATATACAAGGATTTGAGCCATTCACTGGCCCAGGAAGCCAGGCTGAAATCATCGGAGGAGAATTACAGGCGCCTTTTCACCCATGCCGGGTGCGGTGTTTTCACGAGCAGCAGGCGGGGAAGGTTCCTGGACGTGAACCCGGCCCTGCTGAAAATCATGGGTTATGACAACAAGGCGGAATTTTTATCTCTGGACCTGGCTACCTCCGTCTACCTGGGAGCGGAAGACCGGGAGCGGTACATGAACACGATTGAAGAGCAGGGCAGTGTCATCGACTACGAGGTGAAGTGGAAGAGAAAAGACGGAAAAATCGTGGATATTCTTTTGACCAGTAATGTCCGGTATGGCCTGGACGGCGAGGTTCTGGGCTACGAGGGCATCGTGGTGGACCAGACGCAGCGCAAGACCATTGAGAACAAGCTCAGGGAGGCCCATGATTTTCTCAACAAGACTATTTCGTGTTCACCCAACGCCATCATGGCCATGGACCTGAAAGGGACCATCATCCTCTGGAACAGGGGGTCTGAAGAAGCTTTCGGTTATACGGCCGAAGAAGTTGTAAAAAAGATGACGGTACAGCAGATCTATTCCAGGCAGACCGCTGTCGAAGTCATGAAGATGATGCGAAGTGATAATTTCGGCGGCCGGGGGAGGTTGAACTCGTATCCTCTGACATTTGAAAGAAAGGACGGTGAAGTCCTCGATGGCAATCTTTCGGCCAGTATTGTATATGATGAAGAAGATGTCGAGATCGCCACCGTGGCGATTTTTGTCGATTTGCGGGAGCGGCTGAAAATGGAACGGGAGCTGGCAAGGGCCCGCCAGCAGCTTCTCCAGTCTGAAAAACTGGCTGCCATGGGTCGACTGACCTCGCAGATCGCCCATGAACTGAATAATCCCCTTTTCGGTATCATGAATACGCTGGAGTTGATGAAAACGGAAATTTCTCCGCAGAACAAGAGAAGAAAGCTGCTGGACATGTCCCTGTCCGAAATCATGCGGCTGGCTGACATGCTCAAGAAAATGCTGTCCTTTTCAAAGCCTGACGAAGAGGAGCGGGTGCAGCTGGATATCAATACTGTTATTGAAGAGCTTTTGATGCTGTACGATAAACGGTTCAGGGAAAACAGCATCAAGCTGTCCACCTCCCTTTCGCCTGACCCCGGGGTCATCCTGGCGTCCAAGGACCAGCTCAGGCAGGTTTTTATAAACCTTTTCTCAAATGCCATGGATGCCATGCCCAATGGCGGAACTCTCGGTATTTCCACCAGTACAAGGGAATCGAGTCTGTATGTCGAGGTCTCGGATACCGGTACGGGAATCAAGCCCGAGTATATTGAAAAAATTTTTGATTCCTTTTTCACCACCAAGACCGACAGCGTCAAGGGGGT
>CAYNHL010000115.1:0-11690 GCA_964397015.1 uncultured Desulfobacterales bacterium
ATAACGGATGTATCGTGAACTTAGATGACATCTCATTGATTGACAAGCTTGACAGCATGCCGGAACTTATCAGCTTCAGGTACAATCCCGGCCCCAGGCGCAAGGGCAACAGCATTATCGGCAACCCGGTCGAATCCAAGTACGGGGTCAGCCACGACCAGATTCTTGACGCTTATACCATGTCACAAAAAAAAGGGGCCAGCCGTTTCGGCCTCCATACCATGCTGGTTTCCAATGAACTGAACCACGAATACATGGCTGAAACCGCTAAAATGCTGCTTGACCTGGCAGGCATGATCTCGGACCGTCTCGGCATCCGGTTTGAATTTTTGAATATCGGCGGCGGCCTTGGCATACCCTACACTCCTGACGAAAAACCCTTTGACCTGACAGCCATGGGCAGGGAAATAACAGCGGCCTTCCGGTCTTTTGAATCGGCCAGAGGATGGGTGCCCGGGCTGTTTCTGGAAAGCGGGCGCTACATGACCGGCCCCCACGGGGTCCTGGTTACATCAGTCATCAACCACAAATCCACTTACCGGAAATACACAGGCGTGGATGCATCCATGTCATCGTTAATGAGACCCGGCATGTACGGCGCCTATCATCATATTCATGTCCACGGCAAAACATTGTCCGGTTCCTGCGAAAAAGTGGACATAGTGGGATCATTATGTGAAAATATCGATAAATTCGCCATCCAGCGCCAACTGCCCGAAACCAGCGAAGGCGACCTTGTGGTCATCCATGACACAGGTGCCCATGGTCACTCAATGGGATTCAACTACAATGGCCACCTGCGGCCCAAGGAACTCATGCTCAGGATGGATGGCTCCGTTGACCTGATCAGGCGGGAGGAATCACCGGCAGACTATTTTGCCACCTTGAATTTCACGCCTGATTCCCTTATTCTTTAACCTGGCGCCCACAACCGGCGCCTATAAAACATGGCGACCACAGCAAAAAGAACAAGGGGGAAAAATGTCATACTGCATGATTGTCATTACGTGCCCGACCAGGCAGGACGCCTTTGATCTGGGCAGAGAAATGGTAAAGAAAAAACTGGCTGCATGTGCCCAGATATCTGCTGTTGACAGCATTTACACCTGGAAAAACCAGGTCCACAGCGACCCTGAATTCAAACTGGTCCTTAAAACAAGAAACAGCCTCTATAATGATATCGAGTCCTTTGTCGTGCAGCATCACAGCTATGAAGTGCCTCAGATTGTCAAGATTGACATTGACGGCGGACTGACCGGGTACCTGGACTGGATAGGACAGGAAACCGGTCCGGACAAAATATAATCAAGGCCGTCTCCACAACGGGGTAAACTTGAAACGATTTATCCATTTTCATTTGCGGTTGTACTCAAAAAATATTGTCAATACTGCAAAAAAAATAAAAACCATCTTGAATATTTTGCAATGATGTGATTATGTAGCTTAGCAAAAAAGGCGGGATACAAAGTCCGTATTCCGTATTTGCGCTTAAAGATTTCAGGGGATGACAAACAACAAAAAGCAAAGGATGGAAAAAATGAAAAAAGTATTTGTTTTTCTGGCATCTGCATTACTATGCCTCATGTGCCTGGCACCGGCGGGTGCAGCCGAAAAGGACACGATTGTCTCCGCGTCCCTGGCAACGATAAACAGCATGGACCCTGCAAAGGCCTATGATGATTCAAGCGCCACCAAGCTTTACAATATCTATGACACACTGGTGGCATTCAAAGAGACATACACGGATCAATTTACACCCCGCATTGCCACTCAAGTACCGACTGTTGAAAATGGCGGTATTTCAAAAGACGGAAAAACCTATACCTTCAAAATCCGCAAGAATGTCAAATTTCACAATGGTGCCACGCTGACACCTGAGGATGTCGTCTATTCCTTTAAACGGAACATGATTGCCGACTGTGAAGGCGGCCCCATGGCCCTGCTGCTCGAACCCCTGACAGGAGAAGTCTCCACCCGGAAAGACGGTAAAATTATAGACGGTATATTCGAAAAAATCGACAATGCCGTTGAAGCAAAGGGTGATACTGTCGTATTCCACCTTCCCAAACCCTTCCCGCCGCTGCTCGGCATCCTGACCTACACCAGCGGAGCCGTTCTCAACAAAGACTGGTGCATCGAACAGGGATGCTGGGACGGCAACATTGCCAACGCGGCACAATTCAACGGACCTGACACGGGAAAAGAACCGCTTCACCATGAAACCAATGGTACAGGCCCGTATTACAAATCAAAATGGGAACCGGGAAAAGAGTTCATCCTGGAACGCTTTGATGATCACTGGGGAGAAACACCGACCTATAAAACAGTTCGAATCAAAATAATTACGGAATGGTCAACCCGTAAGATGATGTTTTTGAACGGTGATGTCAACGACATGGAAATTCCGGCCCAGTATTATGCCGAAATGGAAAAAGCCGATGGCATAAAGCTTTACAAGTACCCGACCCTCGGCGTAACCTGCGCCATGTTCACCCAGAAGATCAATATGACGGCCAACCCGTTTGTCGGATCAGGAAAGCTTGACGGTGAGGGTATTCCGGCCGATTTTTTTACCGATAAAGATGTTCGGTTCGCCTTTGCCCATGCCATTGATTACGATGCCATTATCAATGAAGTGGCCAACGGTCTCGGCAGTGTTCCTGCCAACCCGATTGTCGACGGCCTCCCGTACCAGAAAGATACCTTCCACCCCAGTTTTGACATGGCCAAGGTTGAAGAGTACCTGAAAAAAGCCTGGGGCGGAGAGCTCTGGAAAAAAGGCTTCAAGATGACACTTTTCCACAATACCGGCCGTGAAATCCGGCGGGTTGCCGCTACCATGATGGCTGAAAACATCAACCGTCTGAACCCGAAATTCCAGCTTGAAGTCCAGGCGATGGACTGGGGTGAATACCTGACCGCAATCCAGCAGTCCCGCCTCCCGGTATTTGTTGTGGGATGGGGTGCCGACTATCCGGATCCTCATAACTTTGCGTTTCCGTATCTTCACTCCAACGGGTTTTACTCCAAATATATCGGATACAACAATCCGGAAGCTGACAAGCTCATCAAAATGGGCGTCGAAACAGCCGTCACCTCGGAAAGAGAGGAGATCTACCACAAGCTCCAGGAAATATGGGCCAAAGACTGCCCCGGTGTGACAGTTATCCAGCGACTTGGCGCCAAAGGCCTGTCCGATCATATTTCAGGATTCTTTCCAAACCCGATGTACCAGGGTACTTATTCGTTTTTCTACCATTATAAATAACCTGTCATAAAAACCTTGCGCTTTGTTCCGGGGAAGAAAGATTCACTTTTTCCTTCCCGGAACAAAGTCTGCCCAAATGTAAACATTTAACAATAGGTACCCACATTGGCTGCTTTTATTGCCAGAAGACTCTTGTTCATGATTGTCGTCCTTTTTGGCGTTTCCATCCTGATGTTCGGCATTTTAATGACATTCAGCCCGGAGCGCAGGGCTGCCGCTTTTGTCAAATCTCCTCAGCAGGTCAAGGAAATCCCCAAACTGGTTCAAAAATACGGGCTGGATCAGCCGTTCTACATTCAGTATGCCCGGTGGATAAAAGAGATTTCTAAGGGAAATTTCGGATATTCCACGGTTGCCGCCTCTCCGACACTGGAGGCCATCAAACGCTATCTTCCGGTAACCATTGAAATGAACCTGATCTCCATGCCCATCATCATCATATTAGGCATCTGGCTGGGTACTGTGGCCGGTATACACCGGGATACGGCCATAGATCACTCCACGCGAATGGCCGCCATCATCGGGTGGTCACTGCCCACCTTTCTGTTCGCCCTCATCCTGCTGATGTTTTTCTATTCCCAGTTCCAGCTGTTTCCACCAGGGATAATTTCAAACCACATCGATGACTTTATCACCAACAACCCGGACAAGTTTATTCAGTACACCGGCATGTATACGGTCGACGGACTGCTGAACGGCAATTTCGCTGTGGTATGGGACGCGCTGATGCACCTTGTGCTGCCTGTAACGACCCAGGTCACCGTGGTCATTGCCATACTGGTTCGTGTAATGCGCTCCAGCATGCTTGAAGAGCTGTCCAAGGACTATATCATCACCGCCCGGGCCAAGGGCGTGGATACCTATACCATCAATCACAGACATGCCAAGAAAAATGCGCTGCTGCCCGCCATTACAGTGGCAGGGTGGCTCGTGGCCCTGTCAATCGAGGGCAGTGTATCCGTGGAATTTATCTTCAACAGGGCAGGGCTCGGACTGCTGCTGGTCAACGCCGCCACACAGCTTGATATTCCGGTGGTCCTGGCCATCAGTATCTTTCTGGGACTGATCTACGTGGTGGCAAACCTCATAATTGACATACTCTATGCGGTTATAGATCCCAGAATCCGATTGAACTGATTTGCCAGGAAAAGACATAAAAACACTATGACAACAAAAACCGAACATCCAAGACTCAAAGAGCTTAAATATACACTTTACCGTATTTTCCAAAACCCGTCGGCCATTATCGGATCGACCCTTCTGATTCTTTTTACCCTGATTGCCATTCTGGCCCCTTACATCGCCCCGCCGGAATTTGCACACAGACCATACATGATGCCCCATGACGGATATTCCATGACCCCTAAGCCGCCCAGCGCAGATCACTGGTTCGGAACGACATCAGGCCAGTATGATATTTTCTACGGCGCCATATGGGGAACCAGGACCGCATTCAGAATCGGATTGATCGTGGTTCTGTCCGCCTTTATCATTGGCGCGACCTTTGGTATCGTGGCCGGATACTACGGCGGGATAGTGGATGAACTGATAATGCGGATGGTGGACATTTTTTTTGCCATACCCTTTACAATACTGGCCATGGCATTCGTCGTCGCTTTTGGAAGGGGATTGAACAATATTATGATTGCGTTGATTCTCGTTGTATGGCGGCGATACGCAAGGGTCATGCGGGCCGGTGTACTCTCAGTCAGGAATGAGGATTATATTCTGGCAGCCAAATCCATGGGGGTATCCGATATAACCATCATGCTGCGCCATATTTTTCCAAACGCTGTTTATCCCGTGATGGTCATAGCTTTTATGGACGCCGGTTCCATTGTGATCACCGCCGCTTTCCTGAGCTTTATAGGACTGGGGGCACCCATTGGATACGCGGACTGGGGACAGATGCTGGCCATGGCCCGGAACTATATTGTCGGGCCTGCCGGCGAACCCCTGAAATTCTGGTATACCATTTTTTTCCCGGGCATGTTCATGATTCTTTTTGTCCTGGCCTGGAATCTTTTTGGCGATGCCATACGTGATGCATTTGACCCGAAACTGAGAAGAAAATAATTCATTATGAGCAATATACTGGATATACAAAACCTTGTAACCAATTTCTATACCTATGAGGGTGTGGTAAAAGCCCTGAACAAGGTTTCCTTTCAAGTCAAACACGGGTCGACCTTCGGGCTTGTAGGGGAATCGGGTTGCGGCAAGTCGGTGACGGTCAGGTCTGTCATGCAGATCGTTCAGTCACCCGGGGCCATCGAGGGCGGTGCAATCTATTTTTCACCAGACCCTGAAAACCCGGAAAACCGGACCGACCTTCTCAAGCAGTCTGAACACTATATGCAGGGCCTGAGGGGAAACGACATTTCAATGATTTTTCAGGAACCCAATGCTGCTTTGAATCCCATAATGACCATCGGGGAGCAGATTGCGGAAAGCTATATTTTCCACCAGAAAAAACAGATTATTGAAAAAATCCTCGGAATGGATAAACCTGAAGATTCAAACCCCTTTCCAAAGGTTGGGGTAAACCCGCTTTTCATTCCTTTTTTGAGATTTGCACGGCATCACCCTTCATCGATAATATTTAAAATACTGAGAAAAATCCCGTTACTGCGCCGCTGGGACAAAGCGATATTAAAAAGCGCTGTCCTGAAATCGGTACAGCTTTTGGAAATGCTGGGCATTTCAAATCCTGACAGGGTGGTTCACCAGTATCCCCATAACCTCTCAGGAGGCATGAAACAGCGCGTGGTCATCGCCATTGCCCTGGCATCGAATCCGGTGCTGCTCATCGCGGACGAGGCCACATCCAACCTGGATGTGACAGTCCAGGCACAGATACTGGATCTGCTCAACGACCTGAAGAAAAAAAATGTCATCTCATCGATCCTGCTGATTACCCACGACCTGGGCGTGGTGGCGGAAACCTGTGACCGGGTCGGAGTCATGTATGCCGGCAACCTGTGCGAGCAGGGCAATGTCCGCCAGATTTTCGAGAATCCCAGGCACCCGTATACAAAAGCCTTGTTGAACTCTGTACCTAAAGTCAAGCAGACGGATGAACTGAAAAGCATTGCCGGCACAGTACCAGACCTGGTACATCCGCCGTCGGGATGCCGTTTTCATCCCAGGTGTGAAAAGGCAATGGCGGCCTGCAGCCAGAAGTTTCCAGAGATGACCCGGATCGATGATGACCACGAGGTGGCCTGTTATTTATACGCTTAATATTTGGATCGAGAATCAAGACAGCAAATTATGAAAAAAATTCTATCGCTTGAAAATCTCCAGAAGCACTATCCCATCCTTGGCGGGGTACTGCGCCGCCAGGTCAATTCAGTCAAAGCCCTGGACGGAATCGATCTCACCATCAACAGAGGGGAATGCATCGGCATTGTCGGTGAATCCGGATGCGGCAAAACTACCACCGGCAAAGCCATTATAAGGCTTCATAAAGCCACGGGCGGACACATCTACTACTATCCTGAATCCAGTTCCCAGGACACGGGTATCTCTATTGAAAAAATGAGCAACCGGGCTGTCAAAAAACTCGGACTGACAGGTAAAATGCAGATGGTCTTCCAGGATCCGACCACATCCATGAACCCCCGAATGCTGATCAAGCATATTATCGCAGAGCCCATAAGAGTCAAACAGAAACTGTCCAGCATGCAGATGCAGGAAAAAGTGATCGACCTGCTCAATCTTGTCGGCCTCACCCGGGACCACCTGCTCAGATATCCCCATGAGTTTTCCGGCGGTCAGAGACAGAGGATCGCTGTAGCAAGAGCAATTGCCACCAACCCGGAACTGATTGTCCTGGATGAACCCACCTCGGCCCTCGATGTTTCGGTCCAGGCACAGATCCTCAATCTTCTCAAGCGGCTCAAGGATGAATTCAACCTGACATACCTGTTCATTACCCACCACCTGCTGGTCGTCAAATACATCAGCACCAGGATTGTTGTCATGTACCTTGGTAAAATCGTTGAGGAATCAGAAACCCAGGAATTGTTTTCAAACCCAATCCATCCCTATACATTTGCACTGCTCAGCGGCATACCCTCAACCGACGGCAGGAGTATCTCCCATAGAATTGTCCTTGAAGGTGATGTCCCAAGCCCCATCGATCCCCCTCAGGGCTGCAGGTTTCACACCCGCTGTCCATTTGCTGTCGATATCTGCTCCATGCAGATGCCGGCCCTCGAGAAGGTCAATGAGAGCCATAAAGTGGCCTGTCACCGCAAGGATGATATTGAAAGACTGGTGCAAGACCGGTATGGAAAATCATAATTGATCTGTGACTTATACCTTTGTTCTGCTTGCTCCTGTTTGTGTTTTCCGCAAATAATGTCAAAAAAAGAGATTCTCAATTGATTGTCCGCCCTGTTTGTGGCATTAATGGACAAAGGAGGATTCATCCATGATTTTAGAAGACATCTGCCCGGAAAAAATTTTAAGCGCCGAGGAAAGTGTAAAGAAAATTCATAACGGCGGCAGGGTGTTTGTAGGCACCGGATGTGGTGAGCCACAGAAGCTGATTACAGCCATGGTGGAAGACAAGACCATTCAGGATGTAGTTGTTTACCAGATGCTGTCCTCCACATTCTCGAAATATATTCAAAGTGCCAGCTTCCTTGCACGATTTTCGTTAAAGCTTTTTTTCATCAGTGTCGGCATGCGGCAGTCCGCTTTTGAAGGTAAAATAGATTACCTGCCCATCTACCTGTCACAGATACCTGAAATTTTCGCTACCCAGGAAATCAGCCTGGATGTGGCACTTGTCCAGGTCAGCCCGCCTGATAAATATGGTTACTGCAGCTTAGGCATTTCCGTGGATATCACCCTGGCAGGCCTCCAGAACGCAAAAACCGTGATTGCCCAGGTCAACCCCAGGATGCCGAGAACCTGGGGTGACAGCTTTGTACATGTGGATGACATCGATTACCTGGTGCCGTTCGAAGAACCGATTCTGGAAGCACTTCCAAGCGTCAAGAACCAGCAGGTGATAGACCGGATAGGACACTACATCAACCAGCTTGTCGATGACGGCTCCACCATCCAGGTCGGTTTCGGCCATCTTCCCGATGCCGTTGTCCGTCACCTGCACGATAAAAAAGATCTGGGGATACACACCCAGGTCATAACTGACGGCCTGCTGCCGCTGTTCAAGGACAAGGTGGTCACAAACCGCAAAAAAAATTACCTGCCCGGCCGGGTGGTTGCATCCTTGTGCATGGGCTCGAGAGAACTCTATGATTTCGTGGACAACAATCCCATGTTTTACTTCAGGTCATCCGAGTTTGTAAACGACCCCAACGTAATAGCAAAAAACGACAACTTCATTTCCATCAGCTCTGCTCTCGAAGTGGACCTGACCGGACAGATCTGTACCGACTCCAAGGGATACCTTTTTTACAGCGGAATTGGCGACCAGGTGGATTTTATCCGGGGCAGCGCCATGTCAAAGGGCGGTTTTTCCATTATCGTCATTCCGTCAACTGCACAAAACGGTGAAGTATCACGCATTGTACCCCACCTGAGCGAGGGGGCCGGTGTAGCCACCACCCGCGGAGACATCGATATCATTGTCACGGAATACGGCATCGCTGAAATGCGCAGGAAAAGCATCTACCAGCGGGTCATGGAGCTGACCCAGATCGCCCACCCCAAATTCAGGAAAGACCTGATCGAAGCTGCCAAGGCCAGGCGCTACATTTTTCCAGATCAGCTGCCGCCTACCAGCCAGGACCTGCTGTTCCTGGAAAACTACAAATATACCCTTCCCCTTTCAAGCGGCAAACAGGTCGAATTCAGGCCGCTTTTGCCCTCGGACGAATTTGAATCCCGTAATTTTTATTATTCGCTGCAGGAATCTTCCATTTACTACCGGTTTTTCAACAAACGAAAGGTCTTTTCCAGGGACATGCTCCAGCAGCAGTGGGCCGACGTTGACTATAAAAGAAACATGACGATCATCGGGCTGATGCAGATTGGAAAACGCAAACAGATCGTCGCAATCGGGTCCTATGCTGAAACAGATGATGATGTAGCAGAAGTCGCCTTTCTTGTAAAAGAAGACCTGCACGGCCTGGGTATAGGCTCATACCTTCTTGAAATACTTGAAAAAATTGCCAGGGAAAACAATTACACAAAATTCATTGCAACTGTCCTGGCGGAAAACCGGAAGATGATAAGGGTGTTCCAGAAACGGTATCCTGATGCAAAATTCATCCGAAGCGGCAGCGGGGAGATTGAAGTTGAAATGCCCTTTGACTGAGACAATCTCCTGCATGAAGCGGCCTTAAATATTTTTGGAATTCAATTCAGGAAAATCCCAGTAAAAATATTCTGTTATCAGCTCTTCCGAATCTGAAGGTACCTTCTGCGGACGGTTTGTCACCGACTTTCTCAAATCGACCCGCCGTATTTTACCGCTCATGGTTTTCGGCACTTCGGAAACAAATTCCATTATCCTGGGAATCTTGAACTTGGGCAGAATATGCATTGTGTGCCTGAACAGTTCGCAGGCCAGCTCCTTTGAGCCGGTATAATTCGGCGCCAGGGTAATATATGCCTTGACCAGCTGATACCTTTTAGGATCCGGAGCACCCACCACGGCCACCTCCGCCACGGCCGGATGTTCTGCCAGGGCACTTTCAACCTCAAACGGTCCTATCCGGTAATCAGACGATTTTATAACGTCATCGGCCCGGCCGTCAAACCACCACAGGCCATCTTCATCAAAAAGAGCCCGGTCACCCGTATAGTAGTATTGACCCACAAATACCGCGCTCATCTTTTCCGGGTTTCCCATATACTCTGAAAAAAGTCCCACCGGGCGCCATTTGTCAAGCTTTACAACTATATGTCCCACTTCTCCGGGGCGATCGATCAGCCTGCCTTCTGGATCGGCCAAAGCAATATCGTACATTTCCAAAGGCCGGCCCATTGATCCGTTTTTCATGTCCAAAGCCATCCATGGTGAATTGCCGATCATGGCCGTTGTTTCCGTCTGCCCGTAATATGAGCGTATCCGGTGACCGCAGAATGTATTCCATTTATCGATGATGTGAGGACTCAATGGTTCCCCTGCGCTCAGGGACTGCCGTAAACCGGAAAGATCGAAATTCTGA
Source organism: uncultured Desulfobacterales bacterium (assembly GCA_964397015.1). Classification (GTDB taxonomy): domain Bacteria; phylum Desulfobacterota; class Desulfobacteria; order Desulfobacterales; family Desulfobacteraceae; genus MADRE2. The sequence goes on from CAYNHL010000115.1 coordinate 10,420, forward strand.
GGGTCAAGGTCTATAAACAATCGCCATGCCGTAGGAGAAGCACACATCGATGTGACCCTGTTCTGCTCCACGGCGTAAAGGTATCGTTCTGCATCCAGCGACGTATATGAAAATCCTGCTGCGGTCGCCCCTGCATTGAAAACCGAAAAAAAGCTGGACCAGGACCACTTGGCCCACCCGGGCGCGGAAAGGTTGGCATGGATATCGTCAGGCCGCAGCCCGATCATGAGGGTGGTCGACAGGTGACCCACCGGATAGGATGTCACTGTATGCCCGACGCGCTTGGGCAACCCCGTGGTCCCGGATGTAAAAAAACAGAACAATGGTTCATCAGCACCGGTTTTTGCACCCTGCGCCTGTTCATCCTGGTTTTGGATATCTGAAATGGAAAGCCAGTTCTCCCTTTTTCCCAGCACGATCTTTACACAGGCATCGGGGCCGCTGAGGCTCAATGCTTCGTCGACCAGGACAGCCGAAGCTTCGTCAGCTATAATGGCGGTGGGCGGATAAACTTCGAACCGGAACTGAAGAGCCCTTACCGTCATGGTGGTTGCCGTGGGAACTGAAATAATTCCGCCTTTTATGCAGGCCAGGCCGGCAAACCAGGTTTCAGGCCTGACAGGGGCCATAATGTAGACATTATCTCCTTTATCGATCCCGTACAGTCTTAAAAAATTCAGCAGCCGGTTGGCCTCATCAGACACATCCTGATAAGAATAGGTGTGCCGGACAGCAGGCTGGTCTAAATCCTGCCATAAAAGCGCGGTTTTGCCCGGTGCAGCTGCCACATGAATACCTTCAAAAATTTGTGTGGCCCAGTTGAATTCTTCCGGCATGCCGCGCGCATTGATTTTTGAAAACAACTGCGATGCGGCCAGAGCTTTTTCCGGGCTATCCTCCATAAGATTGATGTCAATGGCTTCCTTGAAGATATCTTGCATAAAAATTTTTTTCTCCATGTTACAGGATTTATACAACGAACCGGGATCGAATCATAATGGATTAATTAGATAACATCCCGGGGTTTGTCAAAGATTTTTTTAGGCTTTTGTGTTATATTGCCGGCTCACGAAACAGGAGCATGCAATGGAACGTACCGGAATCACCATTATAATGGCACCTCTGCAGGGATATACCGACCATGTCTTCAGGCAGGTATTTGCCCGCCATTTCAAGGGCGTAGACCATGCAGTGGCTCCGTTTATCTCCACCATGGGCCGGCCGAGGCTCAAACCTTCCCGGATCAGGGACGTGTTGCCGGAATTCAATCC
>CAYNHL010000116.1:0-11596 GCA_964397015.1 uncultured Desulfobacterales bacterium
CACAAAAATGGCTCAAGGTTTTGCGAGTCTCGGTGCTGATGATTATACGGATGATGTTATGAATGATGGAGTCAATAAATCCCTTAACATTGCCACAGCGGTCAGTACCGGTTCTATGACGGTCGGTCTTGCTGCGGTTGGAGTTTCAACAACAGCCTCGCTGGCAGCCGTTAATGCGACCTTGGCGGTATCTGCTCATGCTAAATTTGCAGCAGATAAAGCTTTAGCATTTGCTGTTTCTCATCCATCAGCTACAAACGCAGTAAAAAATATCGGGCACTTTGTCTATGGATTGCAAACTCCCACTTCACCATCTTCCAATTTTGCTATTAACATGGGAATTCTTTCAAAAGCTGGTTATGTTGCGGTTTCAGATTACGTACAAGATAGGTACAATGAATGGGCAAACGAAAATTCTACTGAACAATCAAAAGCTGAAGCCCTGTCAGAAGCTGGAGCCAAATTTGATGGTCAAGGAAATATTAGAGGTTTCTAATAATCTTCATTTTTTTATAGTAAGTTAAGGATTATAAATTTTGACTTTAATGGATAAAAAAAAAGGAATTTTTTTTGTAGTTGTTGTAATATTAACAGGCTTCATTTTTTTAGAACTTGCTGGTGACAGCTCAGGGTATATTGTTTTTGGACCTCATGGACCTGGGATTAAAGCAAGTTTAATAGGCAAACCACTTGGATTTTTTTTTATTATCTGGGGGATTTATTTTACTTATAAAATTTTCTCCACGAGAACGATAGAAATGATTAACTACAAATGTCCCGCCTGTGGTTCTATTTTTGAAAAAGAAAAAAAACAAAATATTAGGTGCGACGAGTGTAGCAGTCTAATGGAAGAGTTAGAAGGTTTTTACGATCGCCATCCAGAGTTCAAGGATGACAAACAATAATGATACCGGCAAACCAATATCCTGATTTTCTGGTCAAGGACCCAATAGACCAGACGGTGCTCCTGATTGATTCACCGTGACCAGTATTCGGCTAATTGGTGTTTTAGGGTTTCACACTATCTGTGTAAGATATACGTCTATTCCGGGACCCGTGTCTCAATCCGGCCGTTCTGGCTGAAATAGTGTTTGTTCCGGTGGCATCCTTTGCAATAGGGGCCAAGGAGAGATGGATCAATGAACGAAATGCCGCAGAATAGCCTGTCAAACAAAGCTTTGAACTTGTTTGCATACTATTTACATCCTGCTTTTTTTCTGATACTCAATTCATGGAGATCATAACGAAAACAGATGACCTGAAATTTTATACAGGAGAGCAGCCATGATACGCCAATGCCGTTTTCACATCCTTGTTCTGACTTTATTTGCAATAGGATGCATTTTTCCCGTAACTTCCCACGCCCTGTTCGGTGGAAAAATAGACAATTTTACCGCAAAACAGGTAACAATTGATCCATCCGGAAAAACCACAGGCACAGCCGATATATACATGGATAAAAACTCGTTCCGCATGGACGGCGTGCCCGGCAACTCAGGCAGGGGAGCAGTGACACAAAATATCTCCATGTACAGTTTTCAAAAAGAAAAACAGCACTATATTTTCAACCATGATGCCAGGCTGTATTACCAGACCACCCTGGATGAAGACCAAATGATGAATCAGATGAATATCATCGATAATCCCGAAACCCAGACCGTTGTCGGGAAAGAGAAGGTGTCCGGATTCAAGTGCGTGGTCAAGGAAATCACCTCATCCGTCACTGTCATGGGAATGACCACCAGCACGTCAATGACCGTATGGCAGAATGACGATTTCCCCATGCCACTGAAAACCCGCATGGAAGACGGCACGACCACGGAGCTCAGACAGATAAAAAAGGGGGCGGCCAAAAAAAAGCATTTCAAACTGCCTGACGGTTACCGGAAAACCGACAACATGATGCAGGTGTTCGGCATGGATATGGCCTCCATGATGAATGATGACCACGACCCGGAGCATGAATCGGGCCAAGGCGGCCATATGGACATGGAAAATGTGGATATGGAAGAGATGATGAAACAGATGCAGGCCGCCATGGGTGATGATATGGACCCGGCCCAGATGGAACAGGCAAAGCAGGCCATGGCCCAGGCCATGACAGCCGCCCGTAAAACCCGACAGGGATCCGGTGCTGCAGACGGTATCTGGGAAGTTGTCCCCAGGCGCCCCGAAGACACCATTGAATCTGAAATGTATACACCCAGTGCATACACCGTCGTCATGGGAACCCGGTCATCCCTGGAACAGGTATTTTCCTTCTACGGCGACCGCCTGGTTGCCGATGGATGGATGGATGGCGGCCGTTTCCTCCAGGGCGGTGAGGGCCAGTTCACCCTGATGAAAGGCAATAGGCAGATATTCATCAGTACAGCGGACAATCCGGGAACTGACCAGGACTTCAACCTGTTTTACCAGATACAGCTGGTGGGAGCGGATATTTAATATCTGATCATGGCTGTATTTGAATATAAAGCCTTTGACAACCGGGCACGGAAAATCAGCGGTATCATCGATGCGGAAAGTATGAATGCCGCCCAGACACAGCTGAGGCAAAAACATATTTTTCCGGTATCGCTGATGCGTATCAGCGAAAGGGAACAGGGAGGCAAAAAGACCCTGGCCTCCGCACTGCCGGGGTTTTTTATATTTTCCGCCATATCTGCAGGTGAGACAGCCATGATCACTCGACAGCTGGCCACTTTGCTGTCTGCAGGGTTCCCCTTGTCCCGGGCGGTGGCCACGCTGATCGGCCAGACCCGCACCGTTGCCTTTAAAAAGGTGTTGTCCCAGGTCAAGGACGCCATTGAAGAGGGCAGCAGTTTTGCAGAGGCGCTGGCACTTTTTCCTAAAGTTTTTTCACCCGTTTTCATCAACATGGTCAGGGCCGGAGAATCCAGCGGCACCCTGGAGCTTGTCCTGGAAAGGCTGGCTGATTTTGCCGAAAAAAGGGAAGATACCAGAAAAAAAATCCGTGCCGCCCTGGCCTATCCGGTAATCATGTCCGTGATTGGTTTTGGCCTGCTGATTTTCCTGCTGACCTATATTGTCCCCAGAATCATTGAAATTTTTGCCGACATGAACCATACGCTGCCGGCACCGACACTTGCATTGATTGGTATCAGCGAATTTGTCAAAACATTCTGGTGGGCCCTGCTGCCGCTTCCGTTGATACTGTTTGTCCTGCTTTTACTGATCCGTAAAACTAAAAAAGGACTTTTAATAACAGACCGCATCATCCTTTTTTCACCCCTGATTGGACCTCTGATCCGCAAGATTACGGCTGCCCGCTTTTCCCGGACGCTCGGCTCCCTGCTGGAAAATGGTGTTCCATTGCTGTCGGCTTTGCAGATCACCCGTGCCGTTGCAGGCAACCAGGTGGTGTCCGACCTGATCCATGACGCCGCCCGTCATGTCGAAGAAGGGGGAGCACTGGGAAATATCCTGTCCCAGAGCCGGGCATTTCCTTCGCTTGCCGGCCAGATGGTCATGGTAGGCGAAGCCAGCGGTGAGCTGGAAAAAATGCTGGAAAAATCCGCCCAGCTGTTTGAACGGGATGTAGAAACCGCCATCACCGCAGCCATGTCCCTTGTCGAACCCATAATTATCCTGATCATGGGAGCCGTGGTACTGTTCATCATCCTTTCTATCACCCTGCCGATCTTCGAGATCAACCAGATGATCGGATAAAGGTTTTCATGATCTCCTGCGGGCAACTGCAGATCATTATCATTTTATCCTTAGAATTCAAAAGTCATATATGAATGACAGGCCGATACGCCCGTTGACGGGATCGATACGGGGGGCGATGGATACCTGGCGGTCAAAAATCCTCATCCGTAAATCCCGGTTGTATTTGTGGGCAGCTGTCAGGCTCCCGTAAACATTGCCTGAATAAAAGCCTGTTTCAACAAAAAACAGGACCCCTGCCAGGGCATCGTTATCATTCTCATGGGCCTTGACCGCCGCAAGGATCAGGCCTGCATTGATCAAAAAAGTCATGGCTGCATCTTTATACCGCTCACAATAAAGATATCCAAGTCCGGGAACAACCGACAGGATACCGGCCGCTGCCGGATTCTTTTGGGGTGCCGTTCCGGCCGCAGAAAGCATGCGCTCCATTTCAGGCACATGGTATGCCTTACGGCCATTGGGGGATACCATGTCCAGAAATTCTTCTGCCTTTGTCAATGCTCCAGGCTTCATCTCTTTTGCTTTCTGGATGTAAATCCGGGCCAGCGCGACATAAAGCCTGTCCATAGTATCCTGGTCCCGGGCCAGTTTCAGCATGTTCTGGAACACCACTTCGGCATAGTTGCGGTTACCAAGCTTCTCAAAGCATCTTCCCTGCATGAAACCGGCCGCCATCTGCAGGTCATAATCGTCATTGGACAGCATAATGGTATTGAAAACCCGTGCGGCTTTGTGAAACCTTTCCAGATAATACAGGGCCTCACCGGTCTTTAACCGGGCCATGCCGGCTTTTTCGTGGGAAGGGAAAAAATGATTGAACCGCTTGAACTCCACAATGGCGGTTTCATAGTCTTGTGATGTATAACAGGACAGGGCGTAATCATACTGCATCCCGGCAGAGATCACCAGGGGCTCATCTCCGGCCTGGACAAGGCTGGCGGCCTGCAAAAAAAGGTACCCGGCCGCCACCAGAACCGGCCATGCCATAACCCGCAGACCGGCACGTTTGTGCATAAAGTCAGGGCGCTTTATTTTCATTCTCGAACCACCAGAAATCATTGGCTTCTACCGGGTCATATGCCTTGTTGCGCCCCCGGATCGTTATGACAGGAGCAAGGTTCACAGTATCCCTGCCGCAGCGAACCAGGCGGTCACAGGTCATGATCCATCCTATCAGCAATCCGTGCTTTTCAAATGACATAGCGGCGTACCGGGAACAGGTAGGATGCATGGAACAACGGTCGCCGTCGACAACAGAGATATGGTTGTGGTAAAGCTGCAGCAAAAATGGATCCGGGACATCAGACTGTGCCATGGCCGGCAGGGTTACAAGCAGGTTTGCCAGAAACACAAGACCCGTCATCCCTATCTTATTCCTGGGTGACACGCAGCACCTCGTCGATGGATGTCTTGTGGTCCAGCACGGCATTAAGGCCTGCCTGCCGCAACGGAACCATCCCCTTTTGAACCGCTCTTTCCCTGATCTTGTAAGCATCTGCAGTTTCAAGCACCAGGGATTTCAATTCATCATCAACCGGTAAAAGTTCAAAAATCGCCTGGCGCCCTGAGTATCCGGTCTCGAAACAGTTCTCGCACCCAACGGGCACAAAAATTGTCCGGCCTGTAAGGTCAGGCTGGTTTCCGTTGAATCCGGCCAGGTCAGCATGCCCTATGGTATGGGGTTTTTTGCAGTGACTGCACAGCCGCCGGACCAGGCGCTGGGCAATAATGGTATTCACGGAAGAAGAAATCAGGTATGGCTCCACTCCAAGGTCCGCCAGGCGGGTGATGGCTCCGGCGGAATCATTTGTATGCAGCGTGGAAAACACCAGGTGACCTGTAAGGGCTGACTGGATGGCAATTTCGGCAGTTTCGACATCACGGATTTCCCCGACGAGCACTACGTCAGGATCCTGGCGCACTATGGACCGCAGCCCCCTGGCAAATGTGACCCCTTTCCTGGGGTTGACCTGGATCTGGCCGATACCTGGCAGATTGTATTCCACCGGATCTTCAATGGTTATGATATTTTTATCCGGGTCATTTATCTCGGAAAGCGCGGCATACAGCGTAGTGGTCTTCCCGCTTCCCGTCGGCCCTGTTACCAGGACTATACCGCTGTTCTGACGGATGATCCTGTTGACCGTGGCAAAATGGTCCGGGCTGAAACCAAGCTCCGCAAGGGTCATGAAATAACCGGACTTGTTCAAAAGCCTCATCACCAGGCGCTCACCGTAGGTTGTAGGTACAGTTGAAACCCGGATATCTATTTCCTGGTCGCCAAGTCGGACCTGTGCCCTGCCGTCCTGGGGAATCTGCTTTTCCGCGATATTCATCCTGGCCATAACCTTCACGCGGGAGATCAGTGATGCCTGCACACTTTTCGGCGGCGTCAGCATTTCATACAAAATACCGTCGATCCGGTAACGCACCTTGAGGATCTCCTGGAAGGGTTCGACATGGATGTCGCTGGCACCGACCTTGACGGCACGGGAGATCATGTGGTTCACAAGGCGGATGACCGGGGCGTCGGTAATGTCATCCAAAAGATCGGCGGTCTGCTCGATATCCTCGATCACCAGGGCGCTGTTGTCCTCCATGTCTTCCATCAACTGCCTGGTGCTCTGCCCCTCCTTGTCATAGAAAGCGTTGATCAGGGAAAGGATCTGATTTTTGCGGGCAAGGGTGAGCTCATAGGTATCCATGTCCAGAAGCCTTGCCACGTCATCCACCCGGTTCAGATCAGAGGGGTCATGGACTGCAATGACCGGAGGTGCACCGGTTTTGAGCAGGGGCGCAATGCAGAATGTTTTTAAAAAATTCCTGGAAACCCTGCCGGTCCAGTCGTCCTTAAAGGTGTCCTGCGCAGGGTCATCCAGGACCCTGAGGCCGTAAATATGCCCCAGGACTTCCAGCACCTGCCGCTCGGAAACAAGCCTGGTATCGCACACCGCATCCACCAGGCGGAACCCGTTTTTCCTGCATACGGTCCTCAACCTGGCTGCGTCATCACCGGACAGACCCGCTTTCCGGGTCAGCATATCGATCAGGTTGTCAATCATGGGATCTGCTGATTATCATATTCTGGGTCATTGGTTTCATAAAGATTGATTTCACCCCTTTTGATGGAATGAATTTCATCGTATTTCTTGTTAAAGATATCATCAGCCTCCAGCGGATTCTTCAGGACCCGGGGAGTCAAAAAAACGTAAAGATTGGTCCGCTCCCCTCCCTTGGACTCATTTTTAAATGCATACCCGAAAAACGGGATATCACCCAAGCACGGCACCTTGTTGACGGTCTGGGTCAGGCTTTCGTCAATCAGTCCCCCGATGACAACGGAATGTTTATCTTCAACTATGATGGTTGTCTGGATCTCTCTTTTCAGGGTGGTGGGCCGGTCCGGACTGCTCTGGCTCACCGTGTCCAGTTTTGTCACCTGCTGGTGGACATCCAGTCGAACCAGCCGGTCCTTGGAAATATGGGGCGTGATTTTCAGACTGATCCCCACATCCTTGTACTCATAGGAATTATATGTTTCCGTACCTGATTCAGCCGCAGACCGTGTCTGGTATGGAACATTCTTGCCCACCGTAATGGTTGCCTCTTCGTTCTCGGTGGTCAGTATCTGGGGAGTTGACAGGATATGGACATCCTTGTCATTCTCATAAGCCTGGACCACGGCCTGCAATGAAGGAAAAGTCACTCCGCCCACTGTAAAACTCCTGCCAAGCACTCCTATGGAGAAACCTCTCGGGCTGGTGCCCCCGGATAAAGAGTTCAGGTTGCTGAACCCGGAATCACCGGTCCCCCCGAATCCGGCCACTGCGGCGGACTCATCGTTGTCAAAGGCCTCACCGACCCTCCATTCCGTACCGATGTTCAGGCCCCTGTCCGCGTTGACCTCCATGATCAGGCATTCAATATATACCATGGACCTTGGAATATCCAGTTTCCTGATCACATCCTCGAGAACCGGATAATCTTCCTTGTCCGCCATTATGATCAGGCTGTTGGTGGACTTGTCCGCCGTCACCTTCACACTGGAAGACAAAAGCGGTGCAGCGGGCTTGCTGTCTTCTGTTTTCTCAACCTTCGTGGGGATGGCCTGGAGCACTTCCACCAGTGTTTCCGCCGATGCATGTTCAAGGTAAAATACCCGGATGCGTTCATCTCCCCTGGGAACCTTCTGGTCAAGCATTGCAATAAGGTTCGTGATCCGTTCGGTTTCTATTTCACTGGCCAGCAGGATGATGCTGTTGGTTCTGTCATCTGCCACAAAATTGACGATCAAGTCTTCATCCGGTTTTCCCTTGGCGCTCCTGACCCTTGCAGTAAAAATACTTGCCAGGTTTTTGACCAGCTTGACGGCATCGGCATTCTCAACCGGAATTACTGAAATTTTTTTCCCGATACCCTGGACATCAATCACCTTTATGATTTTTATCAACCGTTCGATACTGGACAGCGGGGCCGTGATAACCAGCATGTTGGTATCCCGGTAGGAGAGCATCACGCTTCCCTTTGGCACCAGGGGTGCCAGGATATTTTTCACATCGTCCGACTGCGCGTATTCCAGCGGGACAATCCGTGTGACCACCCGGTGCGACACTGCCTCGCTCTCCTCGGCAATACGGGTATCCACGTTATCCGTCCTGGCATTGACCAAAGGTACAATCTTGGTCACCTTTCCTGCGGGAACCGCTGAAAAACCGTGGATATCAAGGACGGATTCAAAAACTTCATAGGCTTCCTGTATAGACAGTTTATCCGGAGAAATAATGGTCACCTTGCCCTTTATACGGTTGTCCACGAGAAAATTTTTTCCGGTCAGCTGGCTGATAAACTTTATAAATACTGAGATATCCACATCGTCAAAATTAATGGATACCTGCTGCGGCGCATTGTCATCCTGTGGTGAAACATCCTGTGCCGGACAGTTCAACCCTTGCAGAATAATTGTGATTCCCAGCAGCGACAGCACAAGATACCGGGAAAAAGACCGGCATTTGATCCCCATCATTGATCTCCTTTACTTTCTTCCTGGTCCGGACTTTGGGTGACATCAGGGTCTTCTTGTCCGGCATTGTAAATTATTTCCCTTGGTTCGCCGCGCCGTGTCACAAGCAGCCTGACCGGCCCCTGCTCCGCCTCGAATTCATCGTACACCAGCGCCAGGTCAGCCTCTCCCACAACAGGGTTATCGTTCACTTCCCTGAGGATGTCTCCATTGTTCAGTCCCATCATGGCAAAGGGTGATTCCGGCTGAATCCCATACAGCAGCAGTCCGTCAGGCACACCATGCAGGTAATGCGGCTTGCCCTTTACCTGGCCCTCCGGAAAAGCACCTGAAGCACTGCCCATGACAATGGTCTGGGCGGTCTGCGGCTGAAAGGATTCCGTTGCTCCAACAGGTCCTTTGTCCGTCACTGTTTCCATTTCAAGTACCTGGTCCTTTCCGTCATGGTGCAGTATCACCCGGTTCGGCAGAATCTGTTTCACCACAGCCTGCTGAACAGCTTCACCTTCCCGGTAAAGGGCCTGTTTTCTCGTTTTTGTATCTTCAATAACGGCATAGACAACAGACCCTCCTGTCACCGTTCCCCATAATTTCAGGGCCAGGGTGGTAGGCACTATATCCTTCACCGGTGTTTCAGGTTGTTTGGCCGGCTTGTCCACTTTGCCGGCATCCGGCGCCACACTGATACCGAAAAGATTTCTTCCGGCAATGACACGCTGCTGATGAGCTGCGGCAGGAAGCGACTGTCCGGCCACAGAGCTGTCAGACTGAAGGCTGGCCCTGCCTGACAGCTGAACCCGGAAATCTGGCTGCGTGGACAGAAGACCGGCATACAGGGTCTGTACCAGGACACAGGCAGCCGCCGTCAGCAGCAACAGGTGGATCAGGACAAATACCTGTTTCATAGCTCAATCTCCGGCCGGCCCACCGTTCCGCCCACCTGGAACGGAATCCCCTTTTCATGGGTGTCCTTGAACAGCATAACCAGTGCAGGCACATCGGCAAACTTTTTCACGTAAGATGCATCGGGCTGAAAATAACCGTTGAGCCGGACGTCGCAGGCTGAAACAGGCCCGCTGCCAAACCGGTTTTCCGGTGTTATGGTACCTGTGAACTCCATTGCCATGACAGGGCCGCGGGCCACGCATTTTTGAATGACCATTTCACTGTTGTCCATTGAAAAACTTATCTCGACATGATCAAAATCCAGCTGCTCTATCCCCATCTGGCGAAAGACAGGATGCTCAACAAAGGTTTTCACGTTCGAAAAAACAAACAGGCCTGATGCGTTTTCATCATCCGGCCTGCCTGGAAAGACCATACGGCCGTCCGCCCTGAAAGACAGGTCAATATCTGCCAGCTGATTATGGTACAAAAGCGAATTCACCTCAAGCCCTTCAACCATTGCAGATACTCGTGAAAAAGGCAGAGTCAGCAGGCCGGAAGATAAAACATGGCCTTTTATGGAACCGTTTTTGAACTCCAGCTCAAACCCGGTTTTTTTCTGCTGCCGAAACAGCATATCCGGCCTGACAGACAATGAAACCTTTTGTGGCCGGATATGCGTGCCGTTCTCAAAAATTATGCCGGCACCCAGGACTAAAACCCTGAACGGCAAGGCCGGCCGGACACTGTCAGCCTGAACAGTCACACCGGGCACGGCCCCTGAAAGCCTTTCTGAAACAAGCCGGGCCACCTGCTCACCGGGAAACAGCCACAGGGCGGACACCAGGCAGGCGGCAACAAAATAGATCCCATACAAAAGACCCTGCTTGAGTGTCATTTACAAGGCTCCTTTCGGCATCAGGGTTTGCGCCTCGATCACCGCATCCATCAGTTTTCGGTCCGTTCCTACGCGGCTCAGTGAGACCGAGGTGATATAAACCCCGTTATCACCTGTTTCCACCCGGTATAAAAAATCCACCAGCTCATTGAGGTACAGCTCGTTGAGCTTGAGCTTCACCCTGGATATATCGTAGGACGTATCCCCGCTGTCCTGTGACAGAGGCTGCATATAAGCGACCTTTTCCTTAACTTTGCTCTTTTCGGCCTGGCGGTCCAGGAATGAAAAAAGGGAAAAATCGGGCGGCCGTGCGGCGATCATGGCCCGGTAACCGGTGTCATTTTTATCAAACTGTCCGAACTGTCCGCTGAGCGCGATTATCTGTTCAAGGGCATCCTTTTCCGCCTCGAGCACACGAATGAGCCTGGCTCTTTTGTCCAGAGCCGGAAAATACAAAAGCCAGAACGCCAGCAAGACTATAAGGACAAGGCTCCCTGCTATAAGAATATTTTTTTCACGTGTGGTCAATGCCATTGCAATTCCTGTCACAATTCAATCATGAACTTGAACAAAATCCGTGTGCCGGTCTTGTCGGCGGCTGCACTGCCTATATCCACCTTTTTGAAAACAGCTGACGATTCAAGGCCGGTCTTGATCCGGTCCACTGAATTAAAGTTGTTTGTGCCTCCGGAAAGGGTGAGCCGGTTATGGTTCAAAAGCAGCCGTGATACATCCATATCGATATCATCCGGTATTTTTTCAGACAACTCGTACAGGATCGTGACGGCTCTATAATCCATGCGGCCCTCTGCAAGCTTAGGGCCGGCAGAAGCGGTGGAATTTTTCTGGGCATCCTTGATCAATGCCTGCATCTCGAGAAGCGGGTCCCTGACATTCTCTCTTTTGGGAAAAGTCTGTTTGAAAATGGTGCGGGACTGGTTCCGGACTGCATCGACATTGTTTTCCAGAAGGTTGATATCCTGCATGATCCCGTAGAAAGACAGGCTGAAAACCAGTACTGCCAGAACCACTGTAACAGCCAGGCTTCCTGCATACTTGTGAAAAAAGGAGTCCGCACCGTAAATACCCTGACAAAAATT
>CAYNHL010000117.1:0-8608 GCA_964397015.1 uncultured Desulfobacterales bacterium
GCAATAAGCCAATAAGCCAATAAGCCAAGCCTGACCCCGTTATTTCAGGGCGCATCGGACCTGTGAAAACGAGATCCGTTCCTGTTCGAGTCTCAGGTGCGTGGCGTGATGATTGTGGCGCAATGCATCATAGACCCGGGCTTCGTCGGCGGTCAGCAGGGGCAGATCCCGGTTGACAGGTGCCGGTTCCCTGCCCCAGAGCGCCTTGTGGGACAGGAGGGTGGCCTCATCCATGAGAAAGGAGCGGGTGGCCGGAAAATAATGCCGGATCTGGTCGAGCATGGCAAATCCGTGGGTGTCGATGTCGCCCCAGTACCAGATTGGGATGCCGTTCATCCAGCTGGCGCCGGAAAGGGCCGCCAGGCTGTAGCCCAGGCCGAAGACCACCAAGGCTCTTTGGAACGGCGGGAAGGCCAGGCCGGTAATGTCATTTTCCACGATAAATACGGTGTCGGGCGTGATCGGCAGGTGGTGAAAATCGGTTTCCGGGATTTCCATGTCGGACAGGCCCATTATGTTCAAGGCCGGATCGAGGGTGCGGAACCGGATGCGGGCCGGTTTGGACAGAAAACCAAAACGCCGTTCAAAGGCGGCGGGTCCGGTGGCCTGTTCATCGATGGCGCCGGGGGGCAGGACCCGTGTAAGGAGCTTATCCAGCCAGGATTTATGGTTTTCGATGAACTTGGTGTCCACTCCCTTGATTTCCAGCTGCCGGATATAAATCCCGGGGCAGGGGTTGTCCCTGAGACAGTCTACAATGGCCAGAAGTTTATCCCACACCGTATCATGGGCCAGCACCTCCAGGGGTTTTTGAGTCAACAGATCTGCCAGTTCGGGAAACCGGCCCGTGATCTGTCCATAAAGATCTTTGTAACGTCTGGCCTGGCGGGTACGCCCGATAAAGGACAGGATATCGTCCATGGTGGAAAAGATAACGGCCACGGGGATTTTGTTCCGGCCCAGGCTCCGGTGTGAAAATTCGCGCCATTCGATCTCATAGCCAGGTTTGCCGGCTTTGCCTGTTTTGCCTGGTGCGGCGGCATGGCGCACGAGATGGTCCACCCAGCTACGGGCTGCGTCAAACTCGTGGGCCAGCTGGCTGGATGTGGGGTGCTTGAGCGGGATGCGCAGGGGGACAAGGGTCAGGGAGTCAGGCGGCAGAGGGCTGGCACATTGGGCCAGAAGTTCGCCTTTGTTCCACTTTCTTTCAAGCCGCTTTTTGATATCATCGTTCCTTGTCCAGCCGGTCATCAGGTTTTTTCCTGTCTGTTGCTGCGGAATTCTTCAACCGTCATGTTTCTCAGCTGGGAAATCCGGCCGTCCCGGCAGTAGACCAGGCCCACGGCAGATACGTAGGGTTCGATGATGTGGATTTTCTGCAGCGGGGTGATGATGAACAACTGGAGATTGAGTTTTTTGAACAGCTCCAGGCTGTAGCGGGTGGATTCATCCGATCCCCGGCCGAACGCCTCGTCAATGGCCACGAACCTGAAGGTCCGGGACTTGATGGCGCCCCATTCCAGGCCGAACTGGTAGGCCAGGCTGGCGGCAAGAACCGTATAGGCCAGTTTTTCCTTCTGGCCGCCGGATTTTCCTCCCGAGTCGGTGTAATGTTCGTATTCGGTCTGGTCCTCCCGCCAGCGTTCGGATGCGGCAAACACGAACCAGCTGCGGACATCCGTGACCTTGATGCGCCAGCGCCGGTCCAGGTCGCTGGTGCCCTCCCGCCCCCGGAACCGCTCGATCAGGGCACGCACCTGAAGGAATTTATTTTCAGAATAATGGTCCTCGTCCGATCCCGTCAAAGCACCTTCGGTGCAGGTCTTGAGCTGCTGCTGAAAATCGCGGATATCCGCGTCCGGGTTGAGCTGGGCCTCGAGTACGATATACCGTCCAGGATTGTATTCAATATCGGACAGGGACTGGTTGATCCGTTCGATGCGCTCCCGGATGGTTTCGCGTTCCCGCAGGAGCTGGGACTGGAAATTGGCCACTTCCCGGATGGTATTTTCATTGAGCAATTCCTTGAAACGGCTTTCAAACCGGGGCAGGTTGTCGGTCTGGAGCCGGACCAGCATGGCTTCATATTCCGGGCCCGAGGATACGGCATCATCCACCTCCTGTGTTTCCAGCGAATAATCCCGCCGATAGCCGTGCATGGCCTTGATGATCCGGTCTTCCAGGACCCGGGTGCGTTTGTCCAGGCTGTCGATCCGGTCCTGGATCACCTTGCGCAGCTCTTTTTCCCGCCCGTCACAGGATTCAATGGTCAGGGTATGCTTTTCAAGGTCCTTTTGCCGCATGGATTCCAGCTGCCTGAACAGGGATTTTAGGCGCTCAGATTCCGTACCCGGAGCGGCCACCAGATCCGCCTCGCAGTTCTTGATGCCCAGCCGGGTCTGCTGCTGTTTTTCTTCGTTTTTTGACCGGGTGTCCCGGGTCTGTTTTGTTGTCAGTTCGGTTTCATCGATTTTCTTTTCAAGGATGTTGAGCTGGTGTTCCAGGGCTTTGAGGATGTCGGATGTTTCTTCCAGCTGCTTTTTTTCCGCTTCCAGCCGGGAGATTTCCCTCGAGGCTGATTTCCAGTCCAGGTCGGAAAAGTCCCGGACCTCGCCCAGGCGGACCAGGTTGGCCAGGTCCTCCTGGAGTGTTTTTTTCTGAGCGTCAAGGCGGGAAAGTGTGGCTGCAAGGTCCTGCATCTTTTTTTCTACCTGGCTGCGCTGCTGTTTGAGGGTTTTGATTTTGGCTTCATTGGTCCATCCCAGGATATAATGGGACCGGTCCTTGATATCCCTTCGATCATCTTTTTCATGGCGGATGCCGCCGGACTTGATCTGGCCCTTATCCGTCACGGCCATGGGTTCGCGCTGGAACCGGGTCATATCGGTACAGCAGGCATAGTTAAAACGGTTGGCCAGTTCTTTTTCCAGCCAGGCATAAAAGATTGATTCCGGTTTGATGGACAGCTTTTTAACCAGGGAATCCGGATGGAGTTCAACCGCATCGCTTTTAACGGCCGGGCGCACAAGGTAATATACCAGGCGGCCTTTCAGGTGGGTGCCATTCACCCAGGCGGCTACCTCGCGGTAGCGGTTTTCCGGTACGAGCAGCGACAGCCCGAAATTGTGGAGAAGACGTTCGGTCGCGCCTTCCCATGCGGTCTCATCTTCCCTGACCTGGATCAGCTCCCCGGCAAAGGGCAGATCGGATTCAGGGCAGTCGAGATGGGCGCACAGGTTTTTGCGGATCTTGATCTGGCGGGCGTGGATGTTGCTTTTCCGCCCGGACAGGGATTCGAGCTCCTGTTCGAGTTCATCATGGACGGATTTATTTGCCCTGAATTCAACTTCGATGTCTGTCCGGGTGTTCTGGAGATCGGCATCGGCCTGTTTGAGCGCCTGCTGCCGGTCCCGGATCTGCCCGGCATTGTCGTCAAAGTCGCGGGGAGATTCCACGGGTTTGAGAGATAAATCCTTTGCCAGCCGGGCATAGCGGTCGGCCTGCTCCCGGCGTTTGTCTTTTTCCTCACGAAACCGGTTGATTTCCGTGCGGATATGCTCCAGGCGGTCACCGCCGTTTTCAGCAATGGATTGCTTGATTTCATCACGTTTTCCGGCCTGTTCCCGGCGCCGGGTTTCCAGTGACCTGATTTTCCGGTCCAGGCGTTCCTGCTCATCAGCCAGGTGTTTGAGCCGTTTTTTGAGCAGCGCCCGCTTGTGGAAAGAGAAAAAGGGGGTCAGTGCTTCCCGGCAGTCCCGCAGTTGATTCTTTTCTTTGGTAAGTGTGGTGTGTTTTTGGCAGTCCGCTACCAGGGGGGTGAGGCGGTCGATCTGTGTTTTGGCCTTGATAACGGCATCGTGGGCCCGGTTCAGGTCGTCAAAATGATGGATAAGTGCGTCGATGCGGGGGGCCACATCAAAGGCTTCCAGCATGTGTTCCCGGACAAAGTCGGTCAGGTTGCCCACGGACTTCATGGAAACAGTCTGGTGAAACAGGGCCAGGGCCTGTTCATTTTCAATGCCGAAGCGCCGCCTGAAGGCCGCACCGTATTTGGGGAAGGTATCAAAGACCTCGACTTGAGCCATTTTTTTCAAACGTTTTTTCAGCCGGCCGATGTCCGGGCCGAAATCACTGAACTGCCCGGTGATGGACAATGGTTTGTCCGCCACTAAATAAAAGCGTTCGGGCTGGCCCTGGCTCTCTTTGATCCAGAATACCTGGGCCAGGGTCACTTCCTGGAGAAAGCCCTTGTTTTTGAACACGCCGAGGATCACGGAATAACTGTTGGTATCCCTGAGGGCAACGGACCGTGAGGCATGGCCGATGTCGCTTCGTTCGGATTTGAAATACCCCTGCACATAGGAGCGCAGGCTGCGTTCCCGGGTGTCGGCACCCGCGGCCTTGTTATAGGCCACGCGGTTTGCCGGGACCAGGAGGGTGGTCACCGCGTCTACCAGGGTGGATTTGCCGGAACCGATGTCCCCGGTCAGAAGGCTGTTCCGGCCGGAAAGATCCATGCGCCAGACCTGCTCATGAAACGTGCCCCAGTTGTAGACTTCCAGGGTGTGGAGGCGGAATCCGGCCAGGGTATCGTCCGATGCAAAATCAAGCAGCTGCTGTTCCATCAACCTTTATCCCCGGAGCTGCTGCTGTTTTCTGATTCTGCAGATAATTTTTCCTGGTATTCTTTGAGCCGGTCATCAAATTCATGGAGCCACTGGGCATCTACAAAGGATTTAAGGACACGGATGACTTCAATCTTGTCTTTCTGGCCCTTCAGGCGGCGGATGAACCCGAGATCCGCAATCCTGTTCAGGTGGATGTTGATCCTGTCCAGCAGCCGGGCTTCGTTGCCGCCGGCCGGGAAAAAAACCTTGACCATGTCAGCGATGTCCTCAACCGATAGAATCAGGCGGGTATCGTCCCCGGAGGAATCGCTTTCCGCCAGTTTTTTGCGTAAAAGGGCGATGATCAGGCTGACAGGGTATGATAACTGGCGGCGGCTGACCAGCCGGGGCAGGGGGTCTTCGCCTTCAGCCGTCTCGCGTGTCCGGAGCCAGGCAAAGCCTTCGGATTCATCCAGGACCAGCTCAAGGCCCAGGACCTGCACGTAATCCTGTATGGCGATCCGGCCGTCTTCCAGCTGCTGCCAGAGTGGCTCGTCCTTTTCCCTTAGCACAACACCTTTCATCAGGGCGATCAGGGGCCTTGATATGCCCGTATCTGTAGAACGGATGCCGTTTGCTGTGTCCATGTCGATTGATTCCATAATCGGTTTTATAAATTCTTCATTTTCATCTGTATTTTTTCATTGTTATTCACCGGCTGAAAATGACAACACAAAATTCCGCCTGCCGGGTCATCCCGTGTTCATCGGTCCAGGACACCCGCTGGTTCCGGGAGTCGTCAAAGGTGGCATTGTCATCGTCAGCAGCCAGGCTCAGGTAAGTGACCAGTTCGGCCAGGCCCTTTTCCAGTGGATGCCGGTCAAGGATCTCTTCCAGGGTCACCTGGTCACGGGTCTGGAGGCAGTTCCGGATATTGCTTTTCAACTTGAGCCGGTCAACAAATACGGTGGCGTAAAGCATGTCAGGCGGAATGGCTGACCCGTCTCCGAGTCGGACAGTGTCTGCGGTTATCACCGGCTTGACCGGGAAGGCATAAAGCGGCCGCTCCATGGGAAGGAAAATAGTGGGGGAGGATTCGTCAATGGCCATGAAATCAGCGCCGGGCATGGCGTTTTTGATTTGAACTGCCCGGTTTTCAATGCTTTGAATTACCTGCATGATCCGTTTGTTTTCAAGGAACGCCTGGTCGTCCAGGTAGCGCCTCAGCTGCCCGGACAGTTTGGCAACGGTGCGCTGGGTATGTTCGCCCGCTTCCAGCCAGTCGTAATGCACCCGTTTCAGGCGCGTGTCCGGGGACAGGGCCTTGACAGCCTCCAGGTCGAACACCCGGTGCAGCAGGCCTGTCAGTTCTTCCTGGCGGGCCGGAGACATCAGAAGATCCCAGAAGGCGTTGAAGCTTTTTCCCTGGTCGGATTCGGCAATCACGTCCCGTTCACCGAAAAAATCTTCCAGCAGGCTGCCCTTGCTGCCTTCCCACAGGGCGATCTGTTCCCGGATCTTCTGGTCCAGGTTCCTGAAATTGTATTCCACTTCCCGGAAATCGCTGAGCAGTTCCCGGGCGGTCTTGTTGACCTGGAAAAACCGGTCCTTGAGGGCGGTGTCGTCCAGCAGGTCCAGGCGGCCTTCCCGTATACGGGTTATCTCTTTTTCAATGTCCGCCTTTTTCCGTTCCAGCTCCTGAATCCTCACGGCAGCATCCATTTCCGTGCCTTCGATCATCTGGCGCAGCAGTTCAAAAATGGTCATCAGCCGGGATTCCGTTCCTATGAACGGCCGCTGTATCAGGTTTTCCAGCCAGGTCAGGGCCTTTTCCACCGAAGGCATCAGGTCGTAATGCACTTCGTCCGAGCCCTGGGGATAATATTTCCGGAGCCATCCCTTTTCATCCCCGGCCCAGTCATCCAGATAGGCTTCGGCCTGCCTGGGATAGGCATTTTCCCCTTCGGTTTCCCGCAGGGTGAACAAAAAATCCTCCAGCGCCGATGCCAGATCCGCCCGGCTGATACCCCGTTGATTGGGCTCGATGAACGTCTTGTGAATAAATGCGGCAATAAGCGGGCTGTGGTCGGCCACCAGCAGCTTCCACGCCGGATGGTTTTTCCTTAATGCCTTTAATGTGGAATATTCCATAACGGGGTCAGGCTTGGCTTATTGGCTTATTTCCGCGGCGAGTTTTTCAATTTCAGCATTTATATGCGCAAATTTCTTCCGCCGGTTCCGCAACCGGTTGACCTGTTTACAAAGGGTGCTGGAATCACGGTTCAGGTATCTGGCTACATCATTGAGGCCGTGATGAGTATGGTCAACGGCCAGCAGGGCAATCAAGGCTCTTGCTTCAGAGGCATTCCGGTTTCGGCTGCCGCTAAAAACGGTTTCTTCCGCGACCTCTTTTTTTTCAGCCACCAGCCGGGTCAGGGTCTCTATCTCGATATCGGATGTTCCTGATATTCCGGATATTCCCGGTATCTCATCCACTCCAGTCACATCCGGTTGATTCATCACTCTATGGACAAATACATCATCTCCGAGAATATGACCCTGCTGGTTACCTTTTCGTAATAAATCCAGCTGATCCTCATCTACCTGCTGCCCCATAAAATCGAGGTAGCGGGCCCGGGCGGACGATTCCGAGGGGCCGAAAAATTTTAGTGCCGGATCGACACAAAGCCAGCGAGCAGCACGTTCAGGCTCAAGGTATGCGCCATGGCTGCTTTCGTCATAATCTGCTATATCCTTCACCATGCCTGCACGAACCGGATTAAGATGGATATATCGAATCAGCTCCATCAGATATGCCCGGGCATCCACCAGAATCGCTTTATACCTTCCCTGGAAAAGGTGTCCCACCCGGTCGTGCCGATTATTGACCCACCCGGTATATCTCTGGGAAAGTACCTGCATCATCTTGGACAAAGGTGTCCTGGATACCTGGACGGCCATGTGAATATGGTTCGGCATCCAGCAGTATGCATAAATCTGCAGATCACATTTTTCTGCGCTCTGGTCGAGGATGTATTCAAAACGGCTTATATCATCCTGATCTTCGAAAATAGACTGTTTTGCATTTCCCCTGAGCATTACATGATATAAAGCGCCAGGGTAATGGATTCGCTGTCTTCTGGCCATGCTGTTCTATCCCCGGTAATTCAATAAAGGCAATAAGCCAAGTTTGACATTGTTCTTATACTATAAATAAGCCAATAAGCCAAGCCTGACCCTGTTTTGCCAATAAGCCAATAAGCCAAGCCTGACCCCGTTATGGGAGGAGGGTTTTGAGGACGTCTTCCTTGCCGATTACGCCAACCAGGCGGTTGTTTTCCACAACGGGCAGGGTGTGGAAGCTTTTATCCACCATGAGGGTGGCAATGGTGTCGATTCCTGTGTCGGGGGTCACTGTGACAGGATCTGTGCTCATGGCCTGGGCAACGGTCATGGCTGCGATTTTGTTGACCTCTTTTTCCATCTGGCGGCTGGATGAAACCGGGATCACCATGTCGAGGAATGTGAAAAGGCTGGGCAGGGGAAGCTGTTTCTGCTGGAAGACAAGGTCGCTCTGGCAGAGGATGCCCACGAGTTCTCCTTTGCCGTCAATTACCGGTGCACCGTTGATTCCTTTGTCCAGAAGGGTTCTGGCCGCCTGTATGATGTCGGTTTCAGGTGAAAGTGTAATTACGTCAGTGGTCATGATATCACTGGCTTTTTTCATTTTTTTACTTCTCCTTTACATCGATTGTATCGAGGGATTCCTGGGCTGTTGAATAGAGCTCCGCCCTTTCGGTTACATGGCTAACCGGCAAGGGTGCGGTGGTTTTTTATCAATTTTGCTCTATTACTCAAAACAAGCTGAACAGCAGCTATTTTACAGTTGTTCCAGGCTTTCGTAAAGCTTTTTGACAATAAAATCCTGGTCGGTCCCTGCCAGCACGGGATGCATGGGAAGGCTCATGACCCTGGTCGAAGCCCGGTCCGATTCAGGAAGA
>CAYNHL010000117.1:8708-11570 GCA_964397015.1 uncultured Desulfobacterales bacterium
CGGGGATGATGGTAGCGCCTGTCCTGGCCGTGTACCCGGATTTGTTTCATGGCTGCGGCCAGATCATCATCGTCAGTGAAACAGGCTCCGGCGTCACCATAGGCGCCAAGAGGCTTGGACGGGAAAAAGGAGGTGCAGCCTATGGTACTCAGGGCGCAGGATTTTGTCCCTTTGCAGGTGGCACCGAAACTCTGGGCCCCATCTTCTATTACAGGCAGCCTGTGCCGGCGTGCAATGGCGTTGATTACGTCGAAATCGGCGCACTGGCCGTAGAGGCTGACCGGCATGATGGCGCGGGTCGCCGGTGTGATGGCCGCTTCGACAAGGGCAGGGTCCATGTTAAAGGTTTCAGGATCGATATCAACGAAAACGGGGACGGCTCCGAGCAGTATTATGGTTTCAGCGGTGGCGATAAAGGAAAAGGGCGTGGTGATGACCTCGTCTCCTGGACCTATTCCCAGTGCCATCATGGCAATCTGCAGGGCATCGGTACCGCTGGAAACCCCTATGCAGTGGCGGACCCCGGTAAATTCGGCCAGTCTGTTTTCAAGCTCGGTGACTTCCGGGCCCATTATGAAACGGCCATGGTCCAGGACCGTTTGTATTCTCTGGTCAATGGATGCCTTGATTGACTGGTACTGTGCGTTCAGGTCTATAAACTGCATAATTACCCCGCAAATGGATGGACAAGGTCCTTGTCCGGTTGTTCAGGCTGTTTGTTCCGGATGTCGTAAACAAGGTCGATGGATGCCCGCGCGTCTTCTATGCCGAAACCTCCGCCGTCAAGTATATCCTGGTATACCAGTGTGTGGAGGTCGGTGAATCCGCCCGAAAATTCAATTTCTTCCCCATCTACCGTGATGGAGCGGTAGGTCGGGCTCTGCTGCCGTACGGCCGAACCGGGTAAATCGTTTTTATCCACGGACAGAAACCACCTGACATCCGCGGTTTCAAGCTCGATGAAGCCCGCCATCTTACGGTCTTTGGAAAGGTGAACCTGGTTGCTTTTCACCGGCCCGAAAATCCACAGCAGCATGTCGAAAAAATGGATGCCGATATTGGATGCAATGCCTCCCGATTTGGTCCTGTCCCCTTTCCACGAGGTAAAATACCAGTTGCCCCTGGAAGTGATATAGCTCAAATCTATTTTGTGCCTGGGTCTGTCTTTCATGGAGTGAATTTTATTTTTGAGCGCGATTATAGCCGGATGAACCCTGAGCTGGAGGATATTGTAGATTTTACGGCCGGTTTCCAGTTCGATCTGTGAAAGGGCATCCAGGTTCCAGGGGTTGAGCACCAGTGGTTTTTCGCACACGGCATGGGCCCCGATGCGCAGGGCGAACCTGATATGCGCGTCATGAAGGTAGTTGGGAGAACAGATGGACACGTAGTGAAGACGGTCGTTTTCCCCTTTGCGCTTGAGTTTTTCAGCGTGCCGGTCAAATCTTTCGAATTCTGTAAAAAAGGCGACATCATAGGAAAAACTGTCCAGGATACCCACGGAATCTGAAGGGTCCAGGGCGGCCACCAGCCTGTTGCCGGTATCTTTGACAGCCTTCATGTGCTTGGGTGCGACATAGCCTGCACTTCCTATCAGGGCGAAATTCTTCATGGCATCGATCCTTTAATGTTGTTTCATGTCACTGTATTTTTGTTTTCCTTGGGTCATGTGCGCCGGCAGGGGTGCTTCTTCGTCAAGATCAAGGCATTTCAAACAGCCCGGCTCGACTTCCCTGTAGCGATAACCCGACTCCCTGCAGATCATGATACCCGATTCATCGGGATTTTCAAGTTTGTGGCCGTGCCGGCTCATCCACCCAGCCTGCCGTGCCGGGACCCCGGCCATGAGGGCGTAATCGGGTACATTGCCGGAAACCACGGCCCCGGCCGCTATAAAGGCGTACCGCCCGATGACCGTATCGCAGACAATGGTTGCATTGGCTCCTATGGAGGCCCCTCGCCGGATAAGGGTTTTTTCGTATATGGACCGCCTGACGATCTGGGACCTGGGGTTGAGAACATTGGTCAGAACGCAGGAAGGCCCGAGGAACACATCGTCTTCGATTGTAACTCCCTCGTAGATGGAAACGTTGTTCTGGATCTTTACGTTGTTTCCGATGACGACACCTGATGACACGCATACATTCTGCCCGAGGCTGCATCCCGAACCGATCACGGCATGGGGAAGGATATGGGAGAAGTGCCAGATCCTGGTCCCTTCACCAATGGTCACATCGTCATCGACATATGCGGATTCATGTTTGAAATAGTTCAAGTCACTCCTTTCTGGAAATAGCGGCTTTTTCAAGCAGCCTGCGCCACCAGGGTTCATTGTCCAGGTACCAGCAAATGGTCTGCTCCAGCCCGGTATCAAAATCAATGGAGGCGCTGCAGCCAAGCGAGCGCTCTATCCTGCCTGCGTCAATGGCATAGCGCCGGTCATGCCCGGCCCTGTCCGTGACATGGGTTATCAGTTCTTCACACGGCTTTCCCAGGGCGGCAGGACAGCCAGGGAACCGGTCTTCAAGTTCCGGTACACTCTGAAATTTTTGATCGATGAGTCGGCATATCCTTTTGACCACATCCAGGTTGGTCTGCTCGTTGCCGGCACCGATGTTGTATGTCAGGCCCGGTGTTCCTTTTTCAAGGATGCATGCCACGCCGCGGTTATGGTCTGTCACATGGAGCCAGTCCCTTATCTGGCGGCCGTCTCCGTAGACCGGGAGGGGCCTGCCGTCCAGGGCACTGGAAATGACCAGGGGTATCAGTTTTTCCGGGAACTGGAAGGGACCGTAATTGTTGGAACAGTTGCTGGTGGTCACCTGCAGGCCGTAGGTCTCGTGATAGGCCCTGACCAGGTGA
>CAYNHL010000118.1:0-11475 GCA_964397015.1 uncultured Desulfobacterales bacterium
GGCCATGATGGCAAGCTTTTCCTGCAGGCTGGCCTTTGAAAACATTTTCAGGTCCCCGCCGGCCAGTTCCAGGGCATCGGGCCAGAAATCCCCTTCCACGCCATAAGCCTTGATCAGGCCGGGAAGTCCGCCAAAATAGCGGTAAATAAGGACCTTGTCCACGCCGGCCTCTCTTGCCACTGCATTGACACCGACAGCCTTGAATCCCTTTTTTGCCAGCAGGCTCCCCACGGCGGAAATCAGCCGCTTGCGTGTCAGCTGCCTGTCCTTGATTCTTATGGGTGTGCCGGATGTCATAAACTGTAAATATCACCAGTCGGTGACATTTGTCAAGCCATTATTTTCAATAGCCAATTACGGCTACATTTTCCATCTACGATTCCTTTAATCGATTAAACAGAAATTGATCAAACAAATCACAAAATACCTTCGGGCATATCGGGCACCCTGTCGCCGCCGAGAACGTAACCTCCGTCCAGGCGCAGCACGCTGCCGGTCATGTAGGGAGCGTCCCGGATTATGAACATGGCGGCTTTTACAGCATCCTCCACAGTACCTGTCCGTCCCGCCAGGGTATGATCGATAAGGGCCTGCTTTTCTTTATCCGACAAAGCTTCGTTCCACCCCCGTGTCCCCTGGGCATGACGGGTTTCAAAAATCCCGAGTTCCAGTTCGTTCACCCTTACTGCTGGTGCCCCTATCCGTGCCCAGGTCCGGGTAAAAACCGACACTCCCCTCGAAGCCGCCGCATACCCGTCATTGAATACCGCGGCAGCAGGTCCGGATCTCCCGACTGTACCGGCTATCGACGACAGATTGACCACCACGGCATCCCCGGATTTTTTCAATAAAGGCAGCATGGCCTGGAACACCCAGTGCTTGGCCCTCAGCGTGGTTTCCATTTCAAGATCCCACTGCTCTTGCGTATAAGCCCCGTGTACCGCCGGCCACCCGCCTCGTTCGATATTGTTGACCAGGATGTCCAGGCGGCCGAAACGTTTTTCGATATCACAAGCCAGCTGCCTGACCCTTTCATTTTCCCGAAGATCAAGGGTATAAATCTCGTGATCCGCTCCGGATTGCCTGAACTCCTCTTCCATGGACTCGAAACTGTCTTCCCAGTCATACCGGGTCAGGGCAAGAGACACCCCCTCTTTTGCCAGCGCAAGGCCGATTCCCCTGCCGATTCCCTTTACAGCGCCCAGCACCAGGGCTGTTTTAGATTTCAACGACATATCCCGGCCCTTTATCCAAAATTCATCTCTTTTCCGAACAACTCCCGCCTCAGCCACATCAGCCCGAAATCCAGCAGTTTTTCATCATCTGTCCGTATCCCGGACATCAGGTCAGAAGGCATTTCGATCCCTGCCAGCAGGTCTGTTTCAATTATCCGGGACCGGAAAGTATCCAGATCATACAACGCAAGGTAGAACCGATCCGCCAGGCGGCCGTCAAGCTTTCCGGGCATGATGGTATTTTTCAGGCTGATAATGTCCATGAGCTTGTCATTGGCATGGTTGTACGGGGCCACCTTTTGTGTTTCAAGCCAGCTTTTGACCGTCTGGTCACCCTTTTGTGCAAACCCCAGGCAGTGGGGCTCCTCGATCCGGGCGTAGTATTCGGTTATCACCCCGGAGTCCCTGGAACGGGAAACAGCCCGGGCCAGGGGATACATCCGGCAGGAACCCGGCCGGCTTTCATAAACCGTGCATCCCTGTTCCGCCACAAACGGACAGGCGTACCCGGAGGCGGGATCGGGCTTGAATTCCACCACCGGCAGCCCGGATACCGGGCCTGTATGGCGGGATGTATATTTTTTTAAAAATTCAGCGGAAGTCATGCCGAGGTGCTGTTTGAGCCTTAAAATATCATATGGGGTCAGGGACTGGTTCAAATCCCGGCAGCAGGCATTGAAGCATTCATTTTCCGGTCCGCACCTGAACTTGAGAACATCGCCGATATCCATGGGAATCATGTCTTCTGTCATTATATTTGTCCTTTAATCTTTGAGATCAGTGTATCAAAATGATATTTAACAGGGTTTTACAGGAATATCCAGTTCCTTTTATATAAAATTGCCATATGTGGTGAAAAATATAGGTACAATCACAACATATTGTTGTTGCCGAAAAGCTATACTTTTGTTCCATATCTATTGGAAAATAAATGTTTTCTTCATATAAAAATCTTGACAAAACAATCCGGCTAATGCTATTTGCTATCAATTATGCAAAACTTGGATCACTGTGTTCCAGGCAGCAGAGTGTGAAAGGAATAGCTAAGGATTGCCGGACCGGATATGCATCACGGTCTAAGTTGTTAATATTTAAGTGTGGCACAACCAAAGCTTGTGCAAATGATTAACTTATATTATGGAGGTATTTTAAATGCCATCTTTTGTAATTGCAGAAAAATGTGACGGCTGCAAAGGCGGGGATAAAACAGCATGTATGTACATCTGCCCCAATGACCTGATGGTTCTTGACCCCAACGAAATGAAAGCATACAACCAGGAACCCGATCAGTGCTGGGAATGCTATTCATGTGTAAAGATCTGCCCCTCCCAGGCCATCGAAGTAAGAGGCTACTCTGACTTTGTACCCATGGGTGCATCCGTTGTTCCGATGATGGGTACCGAAGACATCATGTGGACCTGTAAGTTCAGGAATGGTGTTGTCAAACGCTTCAAGTTCCCGATCAGAACTACTCCTGAAGGTGAAGCAAATGCATATCTGGACCTGAAAGGCAAAGACCTTGACTCTGGTCTTCTTTCAACCCAGGAAGCAGACGGTTATGAACTCAAGGCTCCGACAGAGCTGGCATAACCAAATACTGCAGCGCATTTAATTTGACATTATTTTAATTATTTTGGAGGTATATAATGGCATTACCTAACAAACCGATTGGAGAACTTAAAGCTGTAAGAGATCCTGAGGTTGATAAAAGAGATGTTGATGTCCTGATAATCGGCGGCGGCATGGCTGCCTGCGGAACTGCATTTGAAATCAAGAAATGGGCCAGTGACGACACAAAGATTCTGCTTTGTGACAAAGCCGCCCTTGAAAGATCCGGCGCGGTAGCCCAGGGTCTTTCCGCAATCAACACCTATATCGGTGAAAACTCTCCTGAAGACTATGTAAGAATGGTCAGAAACGACCTTATGGGTATTGTACGTGAAGACCTGATCTTCGATCTTGGCCGTCACGTGGATGACTCTGTGCATCTGTTCGAAGAATGGGGACTTCCGGTCTGGAAAAAAACCGACGAGAATAAAAACCTTGACGGTAAAAAAGGTCTGAAGCTCGGTACACTCAAAGCCGGCGCCACACCTGTAAGAACAGGTAAATGGCAGATAATGATCAATGGTGAATCCTACAAGAGAATAGTTGCCGAAGCCGGCAAACTGGCCCTTGGAGAAGACAACATCATTGAAAGATGCTTCATCGTTGAAATCCTCAACGACAAAGACGATCCCAACAGGGTTGCCGGTGCTGTCGGCTTCTCTTTGAGAGAAAACAAAGTCTACATCATCAGCGCAAAAACCATCCTGGTTGCCTGCGGTGGTGCAGTTAACATTTACCAGCCCCGGTCAGTCGGTGAGGGTAAGGGCCGTGCATGGTACCCGGTATGGAATGCTGGCTCCACCTACACAATGGCTCTCAGGGCAGGTGCTGAACTGTCCATGATGGAAAACCGCTTCACCCCGGCACGCTTTAAAGATGGTTACGGCCCCGTTGGTGCGTGGTTCCTTCTTTTCAAGGCAAAAACCGAAAACGGCCTTGGTGAAAACTATGCCGCTTCCGATCATGCCAAGGCGGAACTCGAAAAATACGCTCCCTATGGAACAGCAGCGGTTACACCTACCTGCCTGAGAAACCATCTCATGATGACAGAATACAAAGAAGGCCGCGGCCCGATCATCATGAAGACTTCCACAGCGCTCCAGGAGCTGGGCAAAACCATGGAGAAAAAGGAACTCAAGCATCTTGAATCAGAAGCATGGGAAGATTTCCTTGACATGTCTGTCGGACAGGCCGGTCTCTGGTGTGCCACAAACACAGAACCCGAGAAAAAAGACTCGGAAGTCATGCCGACCGAACCGTATCTGCTGGGTTCCCATTCAGGCTGCTGCGGTATCTGGTGTTCAGGTCCCGATGAAGACTGGGTCCCCGAAGACTACAAGTGGGGATACAACAGGATGACAACCGTGAACGGACTGTTCACCGCTGGTGACGGCGTTGGTTGTTCCGGCCACAAATTCTCCTCCGGTTCCCATGCCGAAGGCCGTATCTGTGCCAAGTCCATGCTCCAGTACCTCAGAGACCAGGGTGACAAGGTAGCCGGTTTCAAAGAAACTGATGAAGAGCTGGTCGACTTTGTATACAAACCGGTCAGAACTTACCTTGACAACTGTGAATACTCAACAGACCAGAATGTCAATCCGAAATACTGCAAGCCGTCCGGAATGGCGCTCCGTCTCATGAAGATGACCAATGAATACGGTGCAGGAACCGGTACTTTCTACATGACCAACGGCAAATCCCTCGAGATCCTCATGGACCTTTTCGAATACTTCCGTGAAGACCTTGAAAACATTGCAGCCGCTGATCTGCATGAACTGCTGAGAGCATGGGAAATTTTCCATCGCCTCTTCACTGTTCAGGCTCACACCCGTCATATCCTGTTCCGTGAAGAAACCAGGTACCCCGGTTTCTACTACAGAGGAGACTACATGGGACAAAACGATGAGGAATGGTTCTGTTTTGTCAACTCATCATATGACAAGGCATCCAATGAGTGGACGCTGAAAAAAGTGCCTTATCACAAGATCATCTCCGACTGATTCAAAAAACATTGATCTTTAAGAGAGCATTTTTTTGAGAACATCGACCTCCAGGTGTCATACCGGCACCTGGGGGTTTTTTCAGATTATGGTTCCGGAAGGTTTTTCCTGTCTCCTCTTTTGCAAAGCTGCAATATGAAATTGTTTTGCGACCTTGCAAAACAGGAGAGAGGATACCTGAAGATGAATTTTTAATCTTGGTTTTTACGCCATTAAATTATTACACCCTTATTCTTTACATAATAACCCAAATGCACGGAGGGACAGCATGACAACAGACAAATCAGCCCCGGTCAGTGGAAGCATTATGGTGGTTGGCGGTGGCATCAGCGGCCTGACAACTGCCCTGGAAGCTGCCGAGGTCGGGTATGAGGTCTTCCTTGTTGAAAAGGAAGCTTCTCTTGGTGGAAGAGTATCCCAGCTCAAACACTACTTCCCCAAACTTTGCCCGCCAAGCTGCGGACTTGAAATAAACTACAGACGGATCAAGGACAACCCCAGGATCAAAGTGTTCACCATGTCCGAGGTCAGCGATGTCAGCGGCGGCAAAGGTGATTATAAAGTTACCGTTAAAACCGCTCCCCGCTATGTGAACGAGAACTGTACAGTCTGCGGCGAATGCGAGGCTGTATGTGAAACAGAAATTGTAAATGACTTCAACTTCGGCATGGACCGCAGAAAAGCTGCTTATCTTCCCATGAACATGGCGTTTCCCCAGCGGTACGTAATGGACCCGTCCATGAGCACCGATGACAGGGACCGGGTCAAGGCCGCCTGTAAATATGACGCTATCGACTTTGACATGGAAGAAAAAACATTTGAACTCAAAGTCGGTGCCATTGTCTGGGCAACCGGATGGACACCATATGATGCCACCAGGATCGACAATCTCGGGTTTGGCCGCTACCAGAACGTGGTAACCAATATGATGCTCGAACGTATGGCCTGCCTGGGTGGCCCCACCGGCGGAAAAATTCTCCGCCCGTCCGATGACAAAGCCCCTGAAACCATAGCCTTTGCCCAGTGTGCAGGTTCCAGAGATGAGAATCACCTGCCTTACTGCTCCTATATCTGCTGCATGGCATCATTGAAGCATGCTACCTATATCAGGGCACAATATCCTGAAGCAAAGATCTATATTTACTATATCGACCTGCGGACGCCTGGATTGAAATATGAAAAATTCTATAAAAACCTCAAGCAGGATGAAAATGTCTTTTTTGTCAAAGGCAAGGTAGCCGAAGTCACTGAAGACAGCAGCAGTGCCAATGTCAACCTGGTTGCAGAAGATACCATCACCGGCGAGAAAATCAGACAGACCGTCGACCTGCTGGTACTGGCAACCGGCATGCAGCCCAATACCGCCATCGAAAAACCCAATGCCGACCTGAACTACAACACGGACGGATTCATTGTGAACGACTTCCAGAACAGCGGTATGTTTGCAGCCGGCTGCGCCAACAAGCCTGCCGATGTCGTAACATCTAACCAGAATGCCACCGGTATGGCCATGAAAGCCATCCAGACGCTTGTAAGGAGGTAACAGATAACCATGAGTAAAAAATACGGAGTATATATCTGCACAGGTTGTGGAATCGGAGACGTCCTCGACATGGAAGCACTGGTGGATGTGCCTGATGAAGAGGGTGTCAACTGTACGACCCACCCGTTTCTCTGCAGCAAGGAAGGTGTCGAGCTCATCCAGAAGGATGTGGATGACGAAAAGGTCAATGCCATGGTGATCGGAGCCTGTTCCAGGCGGGTCAACTTTGACGTATTTCGTTTTGACGGATGCATTGTCGAGCGGGTCAACCTGAGAGAAGGCGTTGTCTGGCCGCATTCAAGGGAAAAATACCCGGCCTTGACCGAAGAGCAGAAGGATGACGAAGAACATTTTGATCCCATCCAGATGAAGGCTGAAGACTACATCAAGATGGGAATGATCCGTGTTGAAAAAGTCAAACTGCCCGAGCCTTACAAAACCGAATCCCTGTCCAGGAAAATCCTGGTGATGGGCGGCGGGGTGACAGGCATGGCCGCAGCACTGGATGCCGCCAAAACCGGATATGATGTCACAATCGTTGAAAAGACCGATAAACTAGGTGGATATGCCGCCAAAATGAGAAACCAGATGCCGGTGGCAGAACCTTTTGAATCATTGATTCCGCCCGTAGTTGGCCAGATGATCCAGGAAATTGAAAGCATGGATAACATCGAAGTCAAGACGGCAACGGAAGTTGCCCGGATTGCCGGCCAACCAGGTGAATTCACCGTTACATTTAAAAAACCCGGTGAGCGTATACCGTTTGATGTTCCATTTCCATTGCCCGAAGAGATGCTTTATGATGAAAACGGGAAGGAACTCGATGCAGAGGCCCAGCATGCCAAATATCTGGAATACAACGAAGGCCGGCTGGATATCCTCCAGCTCGACCCGGAAGGCGAGCTGTACGGTGCTGTCATCCTGGCAGCAGGATGGCGCCCTGCCAAGCTTGAAGGAGAGGCTTTCGCCCATCTTGGTATCGATCTTCCAGATGTCATCACCAACCATGAATTCGAACAGATTGCCGCAAAAGGAAAAATTGTCAGGCCGTCAGACGGCAAAGAGGCAAAAAATGTCGTTTTTATTCAGTCTCCTGGAAAAGATGAAGATGATGCCGATTTTGACTACTGCGGTTCCGTTACCAGCCAGGTAGCACTGAAACAGGCAAAATATGTCAGAAACGACTATCCCGACTCAAAAGCCTATATTATTTACCAGCACATGAGAACCCCGGGCCTGCAGGAGAATTTCTATAAAAGCATGCAGCAGGATGACGGTATTTTCATGACCAAGGGCTCAGTAACCGAAGTTTCCCAGAATGGCGCAATGCTGAATGTTTCCGCATCCAACACCCTGCTGGGCCGGGAACTTGGCCTCAAGGCAGACCTGGTAGTTGTAGCCGCAGGCATGGTACCGGTCACGGTTGATGATCCGGTGATCAACCTGGCATACAGGCAGGGACCTGGATTCAGGGACAATGATATTTTCGGTGGATATGCCGATTCCAACTATATCTGCTTTCCATATGAAACCCAGAGAACCGGTGTTTACGCCGCAGGTGCAATCAGGCGTGCCATGACTATTGAAGAATCCCTTGAAGATGCCTCAGGTGCCGCTCTCAAGGCCATCCAATGCATTGAAAGCGCCAGCCGTGGTGTCTCCGTGCACCCGAGATCCGGTGACATGACATATCCGGAGTTCTTTTTCCAAAGATGTACACAATGCAAGAGATGTACTGTGGAATGTCCCTTCGGCGCACTGGACGACGATGAAAAAGGCACACCCAAAGCCAATCCGACGCGGTGCAGAAGATGCGGTACATGTATGGGCGCCTGTCCTGAAAGAATTATCTCTTTTGCCGACTATACAATAGATTCCATCGGTTCCCAGATCAAGGCCGTCGGCGTGCCGTCCGAAGATGACTATGACGAACCGCCTTTCAGGTTCCTGGCACTGATCTGTGAAAATGACGCATACCCCGCGCTGGATATGCTGGGAATGAACCGTGTGGAATATTCACCCAGTGTCCGGTTCATTCCGGTCCGCTGCCTTGGATCCGTGAACACCATCTGGATCAAGGACGCACTGGCCCAGGGCATGGACGGGGTTATCCTCATAGGCTGCAAGCATGGTGACGACTACCAGTGTCACTTTGTCAAGGGATCAGAACTGGCCGAAATACGTGTCCGTAAAATTGGTGAGGCCCTGACCAGTCTTGCTTTAGAAGAAGAGCGCGTCAAGTTTGTTGAAATTGCCATTGACGAGTATGACAAGCTGCCCGGCATCATCAATGAATTTGTCGAAGAAGTGGAAGATCTTGGCCCGAACCCGTTTAAAGGCTTTTAACCCAAAGGGTGCTATTAGGAGGTACTGATATGACTGAAAAATATCTGGCGCAACCAGATCTTGATTTTATTGCACAAGTAAGGGAGCTCGGCGGGGACACATTGAAAAAATGTTTCCAATGCGCGACCTGTTCGGTCGCATGCCCCATTGCCCCGGAAAACAGCCCTTTTCCCAGAAAGGAAATGATAGCTGCATCCTGGGGTCTGAAAGACAAACTTGTGACCAACGGCGATATCTGGCTTTGCCACAATTGCGGCGACTGCACTGATTTATGCCCCAGGGGAGCGGCCCCTGGTGACGTTCTTTCAGCGGTAAGATCCGCCGCCATCACAGAGTATGCTCAACCCAAAATACTGGCCAATGCTGTGAACGATCCGTCCAAGCTTCCTTTTCTTATAGGTATTCCAGCTGTCTGGTTCGCTTTTTTTGCATTTATCACCATGACGGCCGGTGATTTCATGACCCGGGTCTTCGAGTATGTTCCTTTTTTTGACTGGGCCCATGTTCATGAAGGAGAACACGTGATAGCCCAGGCGGACTTCTTTTCCACCTGGTTTGTGGACCTGACTTTTGTGCCCACCGCTTTGTTCGTTGTCATCGTTTTCTTTTTGAGCCTGCGGCGCTTCATCGTGGATATTCATGAAAACGCTGTTCAGGACGGTAAAACCGATAAATCCAGTATCAATTACAAGGACATGTTCCAGGCATTATTGCGTGTGATTCCCGTTATCCTGAAACACCAGAAATTCAATGAGTGTACGACAAACCGGAACCGTGCAACACCGCACATGATGGTTCTTTATTCCTTTATCGGCCTGTTTATAGTCACAGCCATCGGATTTATTGCACTCTATATCTTCCAGAATCCCGGACCTTACAGCCAGCTGACTCCAATGAAATGGCTGGCCAACATCTCCGGCGTGGCACTGGTGATCGGAAGCGGCTTGATGATTAAAAACAGACTGGGGAATGAAGATGAAAAAACCGCCTACAAAGACTGGTATATACTGTGGGTTGTATTTTCCCTCGGTCTCACCGGTATGTTGACGGAAATGGCCCGGCTTGCACACCTTGCCGGAACTTCATACTTTTTTTACTATCTTCACCTTATTGCGATTCTCAACCTGTTCTTATTCCTGCCATATTCCAAAATGGCCCATCTGGTTTACAGAACCACAGCAATGACCTATGCGGAATATTCCAACAGGAAATAAACAGAGAAAAATTTAGTAACCCATAACACACAAAGGGGGCTGCACTTTCATGCAGCCCCCTTTTTTTTCCTTGCAATTTTTGACAATTCTTAATAAGCCTGTAATACAGCTCGCTTATATGGTAATGACGAGCTGGTTTTCAGGCAGATACCATAATGCAAGGAGAAACATTTTGGCAGTCGGAACAATCAAATGGTTTAATTCCAAAAAAGGTTTTGGTTTCATTTCGCAGGAAAACGGTGATGACGTGTTTGTACATTACTCATCCATTGATATGCCCGGGTTTAAAACACTGTCTGAGGGAGAAACCGTCGAGTTTGAAATCGAGCAGAACGACAAAGGACTTTCTGCAACACAGGTGGTCGTAAAGTAGGTATATTCCCATGGGCAACCAACCCTGCCCATCAATTTTCAATTCCTCTCCGGGCCTCCACTCCCATTGTTTCATAATAATGCCTGACCCCTTCCATCCGGGTCACGAGGTCTGCTTTATCTATGAGAGAATCAGGGGCATAGCGGCCGGTAAGTATCAATTCCGTTTCAGGTGGTTTTTCTTCCATTACGCGGCAAACCGATTCAGTTGAAACAAGACCGAACCAGATGGCCACACAGATTTCATCCATGATCACCACATCGTATTTCAATGACTGCATGATGTCATGGATACGATTCAGGCCTTTTCGGGCATGCCGGACGTGTGCCGCTGTAACCTGTGATCTGGTGATGCATCCTTCATCACCAAACTGTTCGATGTCGATATCCGGAATCAGTTCCAGGGATGCAAGTTCGCCATAATACTGTCCTTTCATAAACTGCCCGATAAAAACCTTCATGCCGTGCCCGGCCGCGCGAAGGGCAAGCCCGAGTGCTGCAGTGGTTTTCCCTTTTCCATTACCTGTATATATATGTATATATCCGATTTTGCTCATTTAATTTTTCCAGTATTTATAAATAAAATTTATAATAACTTAATAAAAACTATTGCTTTCCAACACAGTTACTATAATATACATTTTCTAAAATCATAACCCAAAAATTGCAGGAGTTAAAGATGTCCTATAAAATAGCTGTTCTCCCGGGTGACGGCATTGGTCCGGAAGTGATGGTGCAGGCAGTCAAGGTGCTTGAACAGACAGCCGATAGATTTGATTTGAGCTTTGAGTTCACATCTGCCGATGTGGGCGGTATTGCAATTGATAACCACGGCAAGGCCCTGCCGGAATCCACCCTCTCCTTATGTGAACAGTGTGATGCAATCCTGTTCGGATCTGTGGGCGGTCCTGACTGGGAAGCTCTTCCACCTGATCTCCAGCCGGAAAGGGGTGCGCTGCTCCCGCTGAGAAAGCATTTCGGCCTTTACTGCAATTTACGCCCTGCAAAGGTTTTTCCAAAACTGGCATCCGCTTCCCCCCTGAAACCGGAAATTGTTCAAAACGGATTTGATATTCTCTGTGTCAGGGAACTAACCGGCGGCATCTATTTTGGCAAACCCAAAGGCAGGGCCGGAAGCGGAAAGAATGAATATGCCT
>CAYNHL010000119.1:0-11394 GCA_964397015.1 uncultured Desulfobacterales bacterium
AAGACTTGCTTCAATAAGTGAAAATGCGCCCGGAATATCTTTTTTTTCTACAGCTCCGTGGTGGCCGGGACAAATCAGATGAGGGTCAAGGGATTGAATACGCTTCAGGGTGTCTTTGTAGCCTTTGAGGTCTGTAAAAAAAAGGGGGAAAAACGTCCGGCCCGGGAAGTGAAATCCAAGAGAGTCTGATGACAGCAGGGTGTGCAGCTCTGGAATGTATGCCATAAAATTGCCGGGGGCATGTCCAAAGACAGGCTCTACTGACAAGGTAAGGCCGCCAAGATCGATACGGGTGGTTCCTGAGAGAACATGTGCTGCCGAAAGATCCGGTATGTCATCGAGCGGCGGCCTGTCCGGAGTTATTCCATGGTTGGGCAGGCTTTCAAAAAGATAACGGTCCTCATCGAGAAGTGACTGTCTGGCTTTTGGGTGTTCCACAAACTGGCGTGCTCCGTCACAGAGCAATATGGCGGCTTTCGGGAAGCGTTCCATAAGGCCTGGAAGGCCGGTGATATGGTCGGCATGAGGATGGGCGGGAATGATGTAGTCCGGAGCGGTGCCAAGGTTTTCAAGCTGAGAAACAACGGTATTAACAACAGCGGACACGCCGGTTTCAAACAGTACCGATTTTTGGGTCCCTTTGACCAGAAACAGGTTGAAAAAATAATTTCCAAGACAGAACAGTCCGGGTTTCAATGCGATGGGAAATTTTAAATCCGGGATATGATACTTTTTCATTTTAAATTTTTCAGGTATCGGTTATGGTTGAAAACAGGATACTATCATTTGATGGATGGAAAATGAAGCAAAAAGACCGTTTATTTTATCACAACGGGTAAAAAGGCAGCCATGTCCATGACCCCGAATTCAGTATCATACCAGATAAAGAAGCTTCGCCGGCAAAAACAGATGACACTGCAGGAACTGGCTGATCTGTGTGATTTGACCAAGGGATATCTTTCCAAGATAGAAAATTCAGCCAAAGTCCCTCCTTATGAGACATTGAACAGAATAGCCCGGGTCCTGGGAGTGGCCATATCCGAGTTGATGCCGGATGAAGCCGGGGACCAGGGAGCCGGGCGGTTTGGAATCTGCCTGACCCCGGCATCGGAATACGAAGCTGTAATAAGGGATGAAGGAGACCCTCAACACAAGGAAGCCCTGATCGCAGACTCCATGACCTCAAAGAACATGGCTCCCTTTGTCAGGGAGATAGGCCATGATATCGTGCCCATGCAGAAGTTCAAGGGAGAGATCATGATCCATGTGCTTGAAGGCTCCATTCAGCTGGTCGTTGGTGATGAAAGTTTTGTGATGTACAAAGACGATAATATCTACTTTGACGCTGATATCCACCACGCTGCCGTGACCAGGGAACAGTCCCGGTCAAGGCTTTTGATCGTAAGGTATTATTACCGGCGCAGCCCCTGATTCCTTGACTGGATGCGCCTGGAACGGGTACTTCTTTTTTTGCGGTTCAATTCCTCGATACAGATGAGGGCATGTTTTTTGACATTTGAAATGTGACTGGACAAAACACTGCGGGCACCGGAAAGGTCCGCGGCAGCGATATATTCATACAGCTGTACATGTTCTGAATCCACAGTTTCCATGGGTGTGACAAACAGTATGTTGCCCCGGTATTTAAGGTAAAGCAGGTCGAAAAGGTGCCGCAGGGTGTTGAGCTGTGTGGAACATCCGGACAGGGTGGCCAGGACCAGGTGAAACTCCATGTCCCGCATCAAACGGTCTTTTATATAAATGTCCCGCACCGCCTCCAGGTGATTGTTCAAAGCTTTTTTCAATTTTTTCAGCCCGGTTTGGGTCAGGCGTGAAATGGTTTTGTCAAGCAGCGATACTTCTATCAGTTCACGGAATTCATAGATTTCTGTAATTTCCTCCAGGCTTATGTTTTCCGTGTAGTATCCCCTGTTGGGCTCGTGGCGGACAAGCCCCTGGAACTCAAGACGTTTCAGGGCCTGGATAATGGGGGTAGGGCTCATGTTCAGCCGTTCGGCCAGGTCGCGGTAGGATATTTTCTGTCCGGGAATGATTTCGTTTAAAAAGAACATCTGCCGGATGCCCATATAGGCATCCTGTGTATAATCTGATTTTGTTTTCTTTTTTAAAGATGATTTCCCCATGGCCGGTTGATATCGAAAAAATGAATAAAAATCAAGGAAAATAATAAAATTTAAATTTTTATAATTGCCTGTTGACAAAGAGATTAATGCATTATACTAATCAAATTTGATTAAATTTTTAATCAGATTTTAAATCAAATATCAGGAGTTGATCATGGCATTATCATTTATGGAGGGAAATGAAGCGGTCGCAAGGGGAGCTGTAGCCGCCGGATGCACCTTTTTCGCGGGCTATCCGATTACCCCGGCAACAACGGTTTTTGCCAATATGCTGGCATTGCTGCCGCCAGTTGGAGGGGTCTGTATCCAGGGCGAGGATGAAATAGCATCCATGGGATACTGCATCGGGGCATCCATGGCCGGGAAAAAGGCTTTGACGGCCACATCCGGGCCGGG
The DNA here is from genome assembly GCA_964397015.1 of uncultured Desulfobacterales bacterium. Lineage (GTDB taxonomy): Bacteria > Desulfobacterota > Desulfobacteria > Desulfobacterales > Desulfobacteraceae > MADRE2. The sequence continues at coordinate 2,541 of CAYNHL010000119.1, forward strand.
CATCAGTCTTTACAGTGAACAGGTGTCTTTTGCCATCGGCAGTGAAATTCCGCTGGTGATCGTGGATGTCCAGCGGCTTGGTCCGTCTACGGGTTCGGCTACCAGGGGCGCGGATTCGGATATCCAGTTCCTGCGCTGGGGCAGTACATCGGGTGTTCCGGTGATCGTCCTGGCGCCAAGGGATGTACTGGACTGCTACCTGCTGACGGTATATGCCTTCAATTTTTCAGAAAAATACCGGTGTCCTGTTTTTATAGCTTCCAACAAGGAGATCGGCATGACAAAGGAAAGCTTGGACATAGACAGTATAACCCTCCCGCCACTGGTAAACCGGACCCTTTATACAGGAGACCACTACCTGCCTTTTGAATCGGCGCCGGCTGCAGCACCCCCTTTTCTTCCGATCGGAGGGAGCACACTTGTGCGGCAGACTTCATCCACCCACGGACCTGACGGGTATATAACCATTGATCCTGCTGTCATTGCCGACAACCAGGAGCGAATCCGTGAAAAGATACTTGCGGCTGAAGAGGAATTGACCCTGTATGAGGAAACGGTTCACAAAGATGCCGACACTCTTGTCATAAGCTACGGAGTGACGTCAAGGGCTGTCGAGGATGCAGCAGCAGCACTGGCCCGAAAGGGTAAACCGGTATCCACCCTCTGCCTGAAAACCCTCTGGCCCGTTCCGGAAAAGCTGATAAAAAACCGCTGTGACTCCTACAGGAAGGTTGTGGTCGTGGAAATGAACCTGGGCCAGTATGTAGAGGAGATACGAAAAATAGTCCCGCCCTCGAGGCTGCGTTTTTACGGACAGATGAACGGGCTGCTGATATCACCCCGGAAAATTATGGAGGTCATTGAAAATGAATAGTTTACTCAATACCAGCCGGCCCCTTGTATATTGTCCGGGCTGCACCCACGAAAGGATTGCAAAGGGACTGGACTCAGCCCTGGTCAAGCTCGGCCTGAGGCCGGAAAAAACTGTGATCGTTTCAGACATCGGCTGCTCCGGTCTGTTTGATACCTTTTTCAATGTTCATGCCCTTCACGGGCTTCACGGCCGGGCACTGACCTATGCATCCGGATTGAAACTGGCAGACCCGGAACTCAATGTCATCGTGACCATGGGAGACGGAGGCCTGGGCATAGGCGGCGCCCATGTGCTGTCGGCATGCCGCAAGAACATGAACCTGACACTGCTTGTGCTTAACAATTTCAATTTCGGTATGACCGGCGGTCAGTACTCGGTCACCACGCCGAGTGATGCATGGGTGGGATCCGAATTTCTCAACCAGGCCGAAATGCCCATGGACATCTGCGAGGTGGCCAAAAGCGCGGGAGCAACCCATATAAGCCGCTGCTCCGGGCACGATTCTTCCCTGGCGGACGTGATAGCCGATGCCATAACGCATAACGGGTTTTCCATTGTGGAAACTCTTGGAATGTGCACAGGAAGATATACCAAGAAAAACAAGCTGACACCGGCTGTGATCGATGAAATGATCCAGCGCCTGCCCGAGTACAAGGGAATTGTCAAGGGCAGACAACGGCCGGAATACGGTGACCAGTACCGCCGGCTCGCTGCTGAAAAAACGGTTTTTCCCGAACCGGTCCGCATCGAAAAACTGCATGATATTGAAGATGCGGGCAGGAGGGAAATCCTGATAATGGGCAGTGCAGGAATGCGCATTGTCACGGCAGGCGACATTGTATGCTACGCCGGCATCTGCGCCGGCCTGAACGCCTCCATGAAAAACGACTACAATATCACGGTGCTCAGGGGCCAGTCTGTCAGCGAGCTGATTTTATCCCCCGATCCCATAGGATATGCCGGTCTTGAATCACCGGCCGTCGTGCTGGCGCTGAGTGAGGAAGGGGTCCAGCGCCGGGCGGGCATCTTTGCCGATCTTGACGCTTCGACCTTTGTATTGAAGGAAAAAAGCGTGGATATCCCGCAAACATCTGCCACCGTATTTGAAATTGATTTCAAAGGCCTGGGGATCAAGCGGCAGGAGTGGGCACTGGCAGCACTGAGCGTGATAGCCAAAAAAAATATTGCAATCACCCTTCCCATGCTTGAAGTGGCGGTAAAAACCAGGTTCAACAAGACATTGTATGAAAAATCAATGGAAACCATTACCAGGATTGTGGAGAGCCAGATATGACAGACCGGACATCGAGCTGGATCCAGCGGCGCAACGACAGTATACCTGCGGCCATTGCAAACATGACTCCCTTGTTCATCGAATCGGGAACAAATGCCAGGGTCAGGGATATTGAGGGAAATACCTATCTGGACTTTGCTTCCGGTATCGGGGTGAACAACCTTGGGCACTGCCATGAAAGAGTCGTGGCAGCCATAAGGGAGCAGTCAGAACAGTATCTTCACGCCTGCTTTCATGTCATGATGTACACGCCATACGTACGGCTGGCCGAAAAGCTCAATGCCCTGGTGCCGGTCACCGGCACCCCCAAGACAATGCTGGCCAATTCCGGGGCCGAGGCCGTGGAGAACGCAGTTAAAATCGCCCGTGCCCATACCAGAAAAAGAGCTGTAGTCTGTTTTGACAACGCGTTTCATGGACGTACCATGCTGACCATGACAATGACCAGCAAGATCAGGCCCAACAAAGTCAATACCGGGGCCTGGGCACCTGGAATTTACAGGATTCATTTCCCCTATTGCTACAGGTGTCCCTGGAACCTTGAGTATGGATCGTGCGGCATGGCGTGCGGTGCCAGTTATTTTGAAAATTATGTGTTCAAATACCAGGTGGATCCCGAGGATACCGCGGCCATTATCCTGGAGCCGGTGCAGGGTGAAGGCGGGTTTGTCCCAGTTCCGCCCGGTTACCTGGAACAGGTAAGGCAGGTCTGTGACCGGCACAATATCGTGCTCATCTTTGATGAAATCCAGTCCGGTTTCGGACGGACGGCCAGGATGTTTGCCGCAGAACATTACGGGGTTTCGCCGGATATCATGACCATGGCCAAGTCCCTTGGGGGAGGATTGCCCATCTCCGCCGTCACGGGAAACAGTGACATGATGGACAGCGTTGCAACAGGAGGCCTGGGAGGAACCTACGGGGGAAATCCTGTGGCCTGCGCCGCTGCCCTTGCCGTGCTGGAAACATTCGAACAGACCGATATCCTTGCAAGGGCGAGTGATATAGGTGACACGGTTCGGACTGCTCTTTTGAAGCTCAAGGACAGTTTTGAGTGTATCGGTGATGTAAGGGGGCTTGGCGCGATGATGGCAATGGAAATAATTAAAAAAGACGGCACCATGGAACCTGATGGGGAAACCGCGGGAGCCGTTGTGAGGCACTGCCGGGAAAACGGCCTGCTGGTGCTCTCCTGCGGAACGTTTAAAAACAATATACGGCTGCTCATGCCGCTGACCATTGAACAAAAGGAGCTTGAACGCGGCCTGGATATCATTTCAACTGCAGTGGCAGCCTGCTGCTGATAATGCCTTTGTCATTTTCAATTGCTTTTTTAAGGGAGGATTGATACCAAAGAAAAAAACTTCAATAAATAAATGGAATTCGGACAATGCAGGATAAAAATCATCTGGCAGGCATCGGTTTGATACTGGTTTCTGCGGCAGCATTCGGTGCCATGGCCATATTTGCTGCATTTGCCTATGAAGCGTCCGGCATCGGAACCCAGTCTCTTTTGTTTTTCAGGTTTTTTATAGCCGCTATTGTCATGCTGCCCATTGTGCTTTTTCCAAAGCGGCATTTTCCAAAAGGAAAAGACTTAGCTGTTCTCATTGCCATGGGAATGATCGGATATGCCGGCCAGTCCTTTTGTTTTTTTACCGCACTGACACTCATACCGCCATCCCTTGTGGCTGTTCTTTTGTACCTTTATCCGGTGTTCGTGGCCGTTTTATCCATTTTTTTTCTAAACGAGCCATTCACGCGGTATAAGTTCATTGCGTTGTGTCTTGCAATCTGCGGTACCGTACTGGTGGTTGGAATTGCTGCTGGTGACAGCGTGAAAGGCGTGGTTTTAGCTGTCAGCGCCGCGTTTATCTATTCGTTCTATACCATTGCCGGCGCCCGGGTCATGGGGAAAAACGATCCATTGTGTGCAAGTTTTGTCGTAGTGACATCAGCGGGCCTGGTCTATTTTGTCTATAACCTGAAGGCCGGGTTTTTTATCCCCCAGCCTGGAGTCGCCTGGCTGTATATTGTCGCAATCGCAGTTGTTTCGACGGTGGTGGCCATCTTTACTTATTTTTACGGTATCAAGCTGTCAGGTGCAGTGAACGCATCCATGCTGTCCACTTTTGAGCCTGTTACCACCATGGTTCTTGCCGCAGTGTTTCTCGGCCACCATATCGGGGGACTGCAGATAGCAGGCACAGCACTGATCCTTTCCTCAGCCCTTATTGTTACCCTTCATCCTCCTTGTGAAATAAAAAGAATATAATTCATGCCCCCTGGTGCATATTGTAATCACCGGGGTTCTGCCAATGCTTTGCGATCTTGACTTCCAGGATTCAACCCTGTACATTTTTTTTAAAACAGCAACCAAAGCAAAATTAACCTGGAGGCCGGGCATGACAATTCGAGCAAACCTTTATCAAGCATTAGTGGTTACGGCAGCAGTGTTGGCCGTCACATTGGCGGCATGTTCAAAAACGCAGGATGACCAGGAAGTGCCTGCATCGAGCCAGGAGGTCGAAAAAACAAATCCTCCGGCCGCCCCCCTGGAACCTGAGCCGTCTGAGTCTGATTTAACGGAAACCTTGCCTGAAGCATCTCCATCAGACGATACGGACGATGAAATGGATGTCATTGCAATGACGTCGTCTTTGTACGAGACACACACCCGCGGGATAGTGATGTTCACCCATGAAAAGCATTATGCAGCTTACCAGATCGGTTGCGGCCAGTGTCATCATGATGACACTGGAAACCCGCTGGATAACATGGCCCTTTCTGATCCGGCAAAGCCCTGCAGTGAATGCCATTCAATTCCCGGACTGGCCCCGAAGACCAGTGATGGCAGCCCGCTGTCCACTGCAGAAAAACTGGCTTATCATGCCGAAGCAGTGCACATGAACTGTATCGACTGTCACCGGGAACACAATACAGAAACCGGAACCAGGGCCGCTCCCGCAAGCTGTACAGCATGTCATCCCAGGGAAAAGTAAAGGTTTTTGGATTCAGTCAATATATGTTTGACGGAGCGGCAAAATTGGTATAAGCATTTTTTATTGACACTATGAATACCACACTAACTATATTCAAGGGCTTGCAGGCCAGGCAGCTTGACCTGCTGAAGCAGCGCGCCCGGAAACTTGAACTGAATCCAGGTGATGCAGCTGTCGGGCAAAACGATACCGGAAAATGCATTTACCTGGTTATGACAGGACAGTTGAGACGTGAAACAGGATCAGCTCTTCACGGTACCCGGTCTGTCAAACGGTTCAGGGCGGGGGATGTTTTTGTCGACGATTCCTTTATCATGACAAAGCCTGCCGCCTTGTCTGTGGTCGCAACAGAACCTTCTACGCTGTTGAGGATCGATTCGGCTGCAATCAAGGCCCTGGAGCCGGAACTGCAGCTTTATTTCAATAAAAAAATACTTGCCGCTGCCAGGACGTGTGTCGAAACAGCTCATCAGCGTGAAACAGAACTTGTCAGCCTTACCGGAATACTGATGACCCAGGTGTTTCAACAGGCTACCCGGCATATTCCGGCAATTGAATCATCTGCCTTTATAAAGGAGGTTATCCGCAAGGTCCCCAGGCTTCCGGTCTTTGCAATTTCCCTTGCCGGCAAGCTTCTGGATGATGACATTTCGTCCAGGGAAATTGCACAGGAGGTGAAAAAAGATCCTTCCCTGGCCGGCATGATCTTGAAAACAATCAATTCATCATATCACGGTATGGCCCACAGGGTTTCAGATCTGCATGATGCAATTGTCCTTCTCGGGTTCAACACTGTTTCCCAGATCACCATCGCCGAGGGTCTGCGGCGGTCACTGCCGGATTCTCCGCTGTTCAGGCAGATTCATGATCATTCCCAGGCCGTATCGTATATCAGCTATGAGATAGCAAACAGGTTCGACCTGGGCCGGCCGTCTGAAATTTCAACCATAAGCATTCTGCATGATATCGGCCAGATTGTTCTCCAATTGCTGAAAATGAAAAATCCAGGGGTGAAAACCCTGTTCGACCTTGTAGACAGCGCCCGCATGGGCGCCATGCTTCTGAAATCCTGGGGTCTGCCGGAGAGGATATGCGAGACGGTAAAATACCAGACTTATCCCTGGTTCGCCCGGCCGGAAAAAATACCCGGCCCGGCCCGGACTCCGGTGACCATATTGTTTGTATCTCATATGTGCCATGATCATTTTTGCGGTAAAAAGCCCCAGGACTTGTCCCGCAGGTTTTTCCCCGCCTATCTCAAGGCTGCCGGGATCCAGCCTGTAAACCTGGCAAAGTTTGCGCATGAGCATGTTTTCAAGGGGCTGGATAAAAAAGCAAAGTTCCTGCCGGATTCACTGGTCAAAGAACTGCGTGCATATTCATTGAAACAATCCGATAACAGAGCCGCAAAAAGATGACCATGATGGATATACATTATTGTGCCGCCTGCGGGGGACACATGATCCGAAACATTCCCGTGGATGATGACAGGCAAAGATCAGTTTGTCCAAAATGTGGATTCGTGCATTATCTCAATCCCAAAATGGTGGTGGGTTGTATTCCGGTGGAAGGAGACCGCGTTCTTATGTGCCGCAGGGATATCCCGCCCCGTAAAGGCAAATGGACGCTGCCGGCAGGGTACCTGGAAATGCACGAAACTGTCCAGGAAGGTGCGGCCCGGGAAACCTTTGAAGAAACAAACGCCCGGGTGAAAGAACTTCACTGTTACCGCCTGTTCAATATTGTTCATGTCGGGCAGATTTACCTGATGTTCACGGCAAGGCTGGCTTCATTGGATTTCAGGCCCACCAGGGAGAGCAGTGAAGTACGCTTGTTCAGTGAATCCGATATTCCCTGGGATGATCTTGCGTTCAAGGTTATCACGGCAACCCTGGCAGATTATTATAAAGATGCAGAAAAAGAAAAATTCAGGTTCCGGGTAAAGGATATTTATCCGGACTGACCCGCTCCCCCCTTATTTTAAAAAACCAGGCCCGGGAATCAGTGCGAATCCAGCTTCAGATATTTTTGTTTCAACGTATTGTCCAGTGCGAATACATCGTTGAAAATTTCCAGCAGCTTGATGTTCTGTTTGACCATCATCAGGCTGTTTCCTGAAATGGCGTAGTAAAGGATACTTTTGCGGGTTTTGGACGTATCGTTGATAATCCGCTGCATCTGAAGTTCATTGAACTTTGCCACCAGTTCTTTCATCCTCTGGTACCTGTCGGCGATGTCCGGATAGCGGCTGGTATCTTTTTCGATAAAAGCTTTTTCAACCATGGATAAAACATCGTCGATGCAGGCGTTGATCTGTTTGAGTTCTTCAACCTGGTCCGGTTTCAGGCTGGTATGCCGGTTGGCCACGTGCATGGATGACCGGATAACCGTGTCCCTGTGCCCGTCGGACAGTTTCTGGAGCCGCCTGATAATCTGGTAGTAGTTGTAAGAGGCCCGGTGTGTTTCTTCGTGATCCTCTTTTTGAAGACAGCGCAGTACTTTGAATATATTGGCGATAATTGTGTTGGTCCATAGCTGGATCTGCTTGACCCTTTTGCGCTCTTTTCTCAGGCTTACAAGGTCTTCGGTGAAAAGGGAATCAAAGGTTGTGTTCATGGAGAGCCTGATAGCCCGGATCAGAAAAGCCAGGTGATAAAAGGTGTTTGAAACCGCCAGTTCAAAATTATCCACCTTTTTGAGCACAAATATGTCGGCCTGCTCTTTTTCATCTTCGCGGCTTTTGTGCTTGACCCGGTTTTTCCAGATCAGAAATCCCGCCAGTATGAACAGGCCGATAAAACCGGCAACGGAAAAAAAATAGAGGATCAGCGCAAAGGAAAATGAGACGATAAACGCGATAACAGCGGTCATGAACCAGCCTCCCACGACCGTAAGAACACCGGTGACCCGGTAAACTGCACTTTCCCTGCCCCAGGCCTGGTCGGAAAAAGAAGATCCCATGGCTACCATGAAGGTTACATACGTCGTGGACAGCGGCAGTTTGAATGACGTGGCAAAGGATACGACCATACTGGCCACCATAAGGTTTACCGAGGCTCTTAGAAGATCAAAGGAAGGTTTTTCTCTTTCACCGACGGCAGTATCATTGGCAGGGGGTGTAATGCGTTTTACCACAGCCTGTCGTATATGTCCCGGGACCATAAGCTTGAGTGAAGAAAACAGAGTGTCGGTCATGTTGATAATCCGCCGTGACAACCAGATTGATTCAAACCTTTCTGTTCCTTCATCCTGCTGGCCCAGACGTATTTCAGTTTCAGTGACTGTCCGGGCTTTTTTTGACAGCCACAGGGTCACCACCATGATCATGCCGGCCAGAAGTACCAGCGAAGTGGGAGACTGGACTTTCTGGCTCAGGGCGGTCATGGTGACCCCCAGGGGATCTGACGCGGCAATTGCGGTTTTATAAGCGTTGAGGCCGGCCAGGGGAACACCTATGAAATTTACCAGGTCATTGGCTGCAAAGGCCATGGCCAGGGCAAATGTGCCTATAAGTATTACGGGCTTGAGGATGTTGACATGGAAAAACAGGATCAGTATGTGGAAAATTACGGCTGCAGTCGCAAACATGCCGCACATGATTAGCAGAGAATTGCCTTTGATCCAGGCTACCATTTCAGGAGTCATGAAGGTGGCTCCGCCGGCCCCTTTTATGAGAATGAAAAA
>CAYNHL010000120.1:0-11291 GCA_964397015.1 uncultured Desulfobacterales bacterium
GTTGTCATCCGTGGGCGGTGTCTGCCGCAGCAGGCTTTCCATGTAAAGCATGGATATGCGGTATGCGCTGGATTCATCCGGTACCAGCCGGGTATCTTCCGGATTCAGCACCTCGATATCTGTATCAATGGAATCGAGAAATATGGCTTCTTTGTCTTTGACAAGCTCGGACAATCCAATTACAGTAAAGGCATTATCGCCGTTGGACGTTTTTTGCACCTTGCGTACCAGCCATTCCGCATCCCGCACCACAATCCGGGCCCCCGGGGCAATCACTTTATCAGAAACAGTCATTTTTGTTTTCCGGCTTTGGGATGAATATGAATGTTGTTTCAAAAAAAAATGGCATTTGAACCTTGATCAGTAGAAATACTTTTTGTACCCAAACAGATTGCAGATGATAAATAATGAACTACAGCCTGTATTTGAATAGGATAGGATCCTGCAAATTGTCAACTCAAATAAAAAATATTTCATTATGATGATTCCTGTGTTTCAAGTCGGCGTGGTCATTTTCATGCTGTTTTGATAATTTTATCTATCAGGCTCTGATCCAGTATATGTCGAAGTATTTTTTTGATAAACATCATCAGTCAATGATATCAAAATAAATGCAGTCAGTGCTGCCGGAAGCGTCCAGGACAGCCAGCTGGTATCGTCCCGGGTTTTGAACGGCAAATGTTCCGGACTGGCCGTGAGCGAGTCCGGCAATGGGAACCCGGTTCAAAAACCAGTGGCGCTTTCCCTCTCCTCCGGTGGCCGCAAGGGGAATCTTGAGGGGGCCGGCCGGACCCGGGGGCCGGGTTAGCACGCTGCCGTCACTGATACCGGTTATGGACAGTTCATGGCCTGCAACAGGAGCAAGATTAGGACATTTTTCCGATGCTTTGGGTATGAGGCCGGACCGCCGCCATTGGGGAGGCAGCCAGGGATCGAGAGCAGCCGGGAAAAGGGCGATTTTTTGTCTTTTGATCCCGCCGCATACAGGCGTTGCCCGCCGGCCGGCTTCATCCACCCAGATTGTCTTGAACAGGGATGTGTCACCGGAGAGGCCTCCTGTCATGGTCACAGGCACCTGTCGGTCAAGTATCCAGGCATCGTGCCGGACAAGGCATGATCCGGGAAACCGTGATTCTTCGTAACCCAGGGGCCAGCATATTGCCTCCCGGGTCACTGAATCAGGGGGAGGAGGCCGGGTGGAACCGGACCGGGGCAGGGCGGCCAGGATGCGCTGGAGCAGGGGTATTGCTGTTATGGTCCCGTACTGGCCCGGGCTCGGAGATCCGTCCGGCCGCCCAACCCATATCCCGGCCACGTAATCTCCCATGATACCTATTGCCCATGCATCCCTGAACCCGTAACTGGTACCGGTTTTCCATGCTACCGGGACCCGGGTTGAAAGGCGGCTTATGCCCTCGTATCCCGGCAGCGGCCGGGTAAGGATTTCATGGATGATCCAGGCCGCGCCGGGAGACATTACATAGCGTTCCTGTATCATTTCACCGGGCGTGAACCTTGGTTTTGCACTCAGACCCTGTCTTGCCAGGGCCGTGTAAAGAGTGACAAGGGATTCAAGGTCCGTGCCCATACCTCCTAAGATTATGCTCAGGTTGGGCTGACCGTTGAGTTCAAGCCTTGCCATCCCGTGTCTCAGCCGGTCGAAAAACGGTCTTGGGCCGTAGGCTTCAAGAACCTGGACCGCAGGAACGTTCAAAGACATCTGCAAAGCTGCGGCCGCGCTGACAGGTCCCGTGAATCCTGATGAAAAATTGCCGGGATCATAATCTTTTTTATACCTGGGTGTATCGGACAACAGCGAGTGGGAGTGGATCAATCCCCGGTCCATGGCCAGGCCGTAGACAAAAGGTTTCAGTGTCGATCCGGGGGACCTGGCAGCCCGGATCATGTCTACGTGTCCATACCGCCGGTCGTCGAAAAAATCGGCTGACCCGATATAGACCGGGACTTCAAGGGTTTTGTGATTGACTGCCAGGACAGCTGCGGACTGCTCTTTGGGAAGATTTTGTGTATAGCCGGCCACGATATCCCTGCAGTGGAGCTGAAGATCATAATCGATACAGGTTGAAATCAGCTCTTTTCCCGGATTTTCTGAATGCAGCAGCCTGGCCAGCAGGGGAGCGATGACCGGCGTCCCGGCCCGGAAGGATACCACGGGTTCCATTTTTGCCTCCCTGACAGTATCTTCCGGCCAGACCCCGAAGGCCAATAGCCGATCGAGCACCTTGTCCCTTGCAGCCTTTGCCCTTTTTGGGTGGCGGTCCGGCCGGAAGCGGCTCGGGGCCTGGGGCAGGACCGCAAGCAGGGCGGCTTCGGCATGGGAAACCTCTGCCGAGGATTTACCAAGCCACGTGAAGGCGGCTGCCTGGACACCCTCTATGTTGGAGCCAAAGGGAGCATGGTTCAGGTAAAAAGAGAGGATCTGGTCTTTTGAATAATGCCATTCAAGCTGCAGCGCCCTGAATATCTGCCATATTTTTCCGCCGATGGTGCGCGGGCAGGGGTCGATGAGGCGGGCTGCCTGCATGGTCAGGGTGGATCCCCCGGAAACTGTCCGCCCGGCTTTCAGGTTCTGGTACCAGGCCCTTGCCAGTGAGACCGGGTTTACGCCCGGGTGAGTGTAAAACCAGCGGTCTTCATAGGTTATCAATGCCTGTAGATATAATTCAGACACCTCGGATGTGTTTACAGGATATCGCCAGATGCCGTTCTGGGCGGCAAATGCCCTAAGGGGGGTCCTGTCCCGGGCCGTTACCACGCATGCCGCGTCAGGGGTGATTGAAGGCAGGGGCATCATGCGGTCCAGCAGCAGGAGCGCAGCAAGGGCGGTGATTCCTGCCAACACCAGCACAAGAACTGTTTTCCCTGCATAACCGGCCATGCGGGTCCCTTGAACTAGGGATTTGAAATTTCGATCCTGGAAACCGATTCTCCCACTCCCCTGATATCGGGCGTGTACATGTCTTCCACCAGAGCAGGCGGCACAAGATACTTTCCCGGAGTTATGGCCCGAGCTGCATAAAACAGCCTGGCCGCCTGGTTCGCCCTGAGGAAGACCGCGGCCGCAAAGCGGTCATCCCTGTATTCCGTGTGGCGGATTTCAAGCTGGCCGTGCCACTGCTCAACGGTTTTGGAATCCACCTTGATTTTATCAACCAGGGTGCTGTCAGTCAGTCCGGGGTCTTCAAGAGACAGGCCGGCCGGCAAAAGGTCTACAACCAGGCCGTTTGCAAGATTTTTCTCCGCCTTTATCAAAAGTTCAACCAGGATAAGGTCGCCTGATACAAGCTGTTCAACAGTAATCTTTTGTCCCTGCATATCCAGGTATCGTCTCTGTATTTTGACGCCCATGGACAAAGGTGATGGACAGATTTTTGGATAGGCCGTCAGGGTTATATCTGCAAAAATATCCTCGAGACCGGTATTGGTGATATCAAAGCCGCCCGTCACTTCATCTGCCGGGCTTACAAAGCTGAAAAGCCTGTCCTGTTCAACAGACACGGTTTCAGTTCCGCTGGTGATGTCGGCTTCCCATTTTTTGCCACTGGCCTTCAAGAATATGCTGCCGGCCATGACCAGGGCGTTTTTTTCCTGGGTGCTCAGGAACTCCCGCTGCTCCAGGGCCTGCTGCAAAGTTGTCAGGAACTGGTTTCTGGATGTAAAATCAGGATAAAACCTGGATGCCAGGTAGTAGGAAAAGGCGGCATCCCTTGCAGGACTTCCGTAATCTGCAAAATAACTGTTATCATCTCTTGTGCTGGTTAAGGCTTTTTCCAGGGCTTTTTCAGCAAGGGACCGGTCGCCTGCCAGGTAAAGCGCTATGCCGATCTGTGTAAAAGCCAGGGGACTTTTAATGTCCGGCAGGATGGCGTGGTAAACTGAACGGACGTCGCCCAGGGTAATTCCCTGGACCCGTGCCAGTACCATTGCGGCATAGGCCCTTGCCGCCGCGCTGTGATAATTCTGGTTGACGGCGGCATGGGCTCGAATACTGTCCAGACGCCGGATGTATGTCTTCAGGCGGTCCAGTGCCTTTACCAGGGCCGATTCCGGAACCGGGAACCCGCTTTGTCCGGCATTGATCAAAAAGTCAGTCACATAAGCCGTGAGCCAGAAGTTTTCCGGGCCCTGGGCATCCCAGAGGCCGAATCCACCGCTCGCTTTCTGTTTTTCCATGATGCGCTGGATCCCCTCCGTGATCTTTTGTCCGCGTTTTTCGTCTGTCCGGGCTTTTACACCCATTCGGCCTAGGTCTGTCCCGCTTAAAAGGACGTGGGGATAGATGCCGCTGGTAACCTGCTCTAGACAGCCGTAGGGGTAGGCGAAAAGCTTGTGGATATGGGCCGGGAGGTTTATGGGCGGGGTGGTGTCCAAAGATGTCCATACCTGGATGGTATCAGGGATGAAATCGTTGAAATCGTCAGGTTCCATGGAAAATGTCCGGCCCGGGACAATCTTTTGCAAAAAGTGGCGGGTAATGCCGGGAAAGGCCGGGCGGGTATCGAGGAACCATTTTCGGGTAATGGTCTTCAGGGTGCCGTCAACCATGACGTTTTCCAACCGGCATGTGATGGTGGACCTCCCGGTTTTCTGCAGGGTTTCGACAGGGAATGAAAACTGCTGTTTTTCATTGTCGCCAAGAGTTATTGAATGTTTCGGGTTCCCAGTCATCCGCACTGGATCTGATGTGTTCATGGACAGGGCCATGGCTTGAGTCTCTCCGCTCTGGTTGTGAATGTCCAGGACAAGAAGGCTTTGATCGCCCATGGCAAGGAACCTGGGCATGGCAAGCTGTGTTACCACGGGAGAAGCGACGGTCATTTCCGCGTCGTCGTCCCCGAATTTATCCCCTGTAAAGGCCATGGCCATCAACCTGAGAGTACCGTTGAATTCGGGTATATCAAGTTTGAAGATTGCCGTTCCCCGGTCATCGGTTTCAATCGCTTTTTTATGCAGTGCCACTATCTGTACATCAGTGACCGGCCGGCCGCCGCCCCGTGAAAGGACGGGTGCATCTCCGCCGAAACGCTGCGAGGCCCAGGTGCCGTCAGTGGTTTCGATCAATTTCTGGTAAAGGTCGTGCAGCTCTATGCCGTAACGCCGGGGCCGGAAAAAATAGTCAAAGGCTGAAGGGGTTTTAAATCCTGTCAGGTTCAGAATGCCGACATCTACGGCGGCCAGGGTTACAAAGGCCTGTTCCGGGGCTTGACCGCCGGATGTTTCAACAGTTACCGGGATCTCGACAGTCCGGCCTGGGATGATTTTTCCAGGCGCTTCGACTTTGACAGAAAGCTTTTGTGATGTCCGGTCGAGCGGCAGGTGGGCAATTCCCACGGAGCGCCGGGGCAGATGACCGGTCCTGCTTTCCCCGGGGCGCAGGATGAGTGCCGAAACATAAAGATCATGGCGCTGCCAGCCGGGATCGATGGGTATGGTATAGGTTTTTCCTTCAGGCGGAATGGTCACGGGCAGGGTGAAAAGAGGGACGTCGGATTCGACAAAAAGGTAGCCGGTGCCGCCTTCAGGTGATTTCAAGGTCACTTTTGCGTTCTGGCCCGGATGGTAGGCGGGTTTATCCAGGATTATATCCACCCGGTCCGGCCTGTTGCCTCCTTTTTCATCTTCCGGTCCGCCGTGGTAGCGCCACCCGGCCTGGATGGCAATGCTCGATATCAATCCTGTGGCCGGGTTTTTGATTTCAAGGCGGTAGCCTCCCCATTGAACGGGAACACGGACGGTGGCGGTACCGTCTTTTGGAATTGAAAGCGAAAAATGGTCGACTGGATAAAACTGGCTGGTATGCCGCCATTGCCAGGCTTCGTGGGTATATTCCCAGAAATATTCCCTGTGTTCCTTGATGACGCTGACTTCAAGATCGTCCAGCCCGATACGCCGGCCTTGAGAATCAATGGCCGTGACTTCGAATTCCGCCACGCTGTCCGGCTCGATGTCATCGTCGCCTGACACAAGCCTGATACCGACAAGTTGCGGTGCGGGCCACACCTGCCAGGATTTGTTCCTCACCACGGGACGGCCGCCTGATTCATACAGGCTGACATTGGCTGTAACCCATACCGGGGACTTTACAGATTCCCACCGGCTGGGAATATGAAACTTTCCCCTCCCTTCGGGATCAAGGTGAATGGGGTCGGTCTTGAAAGATGATTCAGGTGCATCTGTTACATCCCCGAATTCAAATCCCGGCCATTTATCAGGAAAAAGCTCCCTGGCAGGCCTGATATGGATCATGGCGTCGGCCTTGCTCCCGGATGCCGGGGCACCGTAGAGAAAATCCCCTTTGACAGGGATGTCAAGATCGTCTTCAGGACTGATTACCGGACCTTGGGGGTCTGATGTTTCAATATCGAGCTTGAGTCTTTCGGGCAAAAATTCCGCCACCTTGAACTCATAGTCTTTCAGATGGTTCCCGGCCTGGCTGAAACTTATTCTCCAGGTGCCGGTTATGGCGTTGTCCGGAAGTCCGTATTCATGACTGTAATGGTTCAGGCCGCGGCCCTTGAGGGTGAATTCGTGAATCATGCGACCGTCAGGCCTTATAACCCGGCCTGCAAGGGGGACCATGGGGGTCATCCGGCCGTCATGATCCCGGAGCAGACCGTTTATAACGACTGTTTCACCTGGCCTGTACAGATCCCGCGGGCCCCAGGTGAAAAATTCCACCGGCCGGAATTCAGCCGGGGCGATTTTGAATTCAGACAGGTCCAGGGCCGGTGTATCCATCAGCAGCAGGCTGATATGCAGTCCTTTTCGGGCTGTCATGTACTTCAGTTTTTCCAGGGGGCCGTCAATTACCGCAATGCCGGTTTCATCGGTTGTTACATGGCCGATCCTCCGTCCGGAAGATGAATATGCGGTTACAGATACACCCTCCATGGGGGCGGCGGTTTCAATACTCTGGATATTTACCTGCAGCCTGTTTTCATATTTTCTGGCATGCAGGCCTATGTCGCTGATGGTGAACCAGGTGCTGCTGTGCCTGTATTCATAGTGGCCGGCTCCCTTGAGAACTGCAAAATAGACCCCCGGGGGCTTGAGTTCCTCGATATGGGTGATGCGGATATTGACCCTGTTTCTTACATTTTCAGTGATATCCAGGTCCCATCTTCCGGAATAGACAAGGTCGGAATATTTTGAAAGGTCCCTGCTCCAGTAATAGAACATGTGGTCGCTGGTGCCTATTTCCTTGAAAAATTCAGACAGAAACTCATCCTTGATCCTGAAAAAATCAATATCAGCAGTTTCGATGTTCAAGGTGTCCACAGGCAATCCCTTTGTCAAAGCGGAGGGCAGGATGAATCCGCTGGATGCAAAGCTTACCATGGGAACGGTTTCCCGGGTTTTAACCTGAAATTCACGGGCCTTCTCAAGTTTTTTGTGCCTGTGGTTTTCAAGGAGTCCTGACACCTCGATCCGGTAGGTGGTGCCGGGCTCTATATTGGTGAAATAAAGCACCTGGCGGTCCCGGGCAAGGATCCATGCTCCATCCGCGGCAGTGTTATGTTTCTCATCCACGATCGTCATCAGGGTGTCAAACGCCTGGGTGCTGTCCAGGGCTTCGGAAAATGTCACGGCCACTGCATTTTCATTTTCAATGGTCTGCTGGCCGGCAAAAAGTGCCGAAAACCCGGTTTCGCCCCGTACCGGGATGGCCATGCACACAAGGATAATAGCCAAAAGGCCCCATTTTATCTGTTTTATCATCATCCATACCCTTCATTGATTGTTAAAAGAACCGGCAGTGTCAGGATCTGTTGATTCTACCAAAACAGGCCGACTTATCAACATAAATTATGTTTTTCGCTGGATACAAGTGCTTGTATCTGTCCTCTGACTGTGGTAGGAAAAAAAATACCTTAATTTTCCGGATGGTATAATGATCCCACGTTTTTTTTATTCAGCCGCGGTTACCCTTTTTTTATGTTCCTTTTTTTTCGCCGCGGCTACGTCAGCTTCAGGTGTTTTGACCCATGTGTCTCAGACCTTTGGTTCATTGAACTCCAAAGCCCTGTCTGAATGGATCGAGTCACTTCAGCCGCAGGAAGGCGGAATCAATGAAACTGTCAAAATAATCGAGCCGCTTGCCGGAACAGTGCTGCCACAGGACATGGCTTCCACGGCTTTTGTATGGGATGACCCGTCCAGTTCAAAGACATGGCTGGTTACAATTGAAGCAGGTGAGCGTTTGCTTGCAAGAGCCATACTTGACAGGCCATGGTGGATTCCCGGCCCTGAAATCTGGGAGGCATTGAAACCGCTTGCACCGGATCGGCGGCTTAACGTTGTCATCAGGGGAATCGGGGGCTGGAACGGCAGGATAGAACTGTCCGCCGGGCAAACCTTTTTTTCTTTTTCCAGGGATAAAGTCGAGGCCTGGCTGATGTTCATGCGAAAACCCCTGCCGTTTCTAAAGGCAAAAGAAAATCCTGACATGACGTCACTTCTGGCCGGGGATCTTTCAGCCTATGACCGGCCTGAGAACCTGATGGCTGATACCGGCATATGCGTCAACTGCCATTCCTATTCAGCCAAAGGCCGGCATATGCTCCTGGATATGGACTACGGGGGTGACAAGGGAGGAATGGTTATCCAGGGTATGGCTGACAGAATGGTCATAGGCCGGGAGCATGTTTTTTCCTGGAATGTGCTCGAGCCTGCAGCACCGGCTGAATACAGCATGGGACTGTTTGCAGGGATTTCGCCGGACGGCCGGTACGTGGCAGGAACCGTGAACGAAACCTCGGTATTCGTGATGATGGACGATGTGATGTTTTCACAGTTGTTTTTTCCGGCCACCGGCCACATTGCCATCTTTGACCGGACCCGCAACGACTTTTTTTTGCTGGCCGGCGCTGATCGCAGGGACCGGGTTCAGACCTCTCCTGCCTGGTGCCCTGAAGGAAAAACCATTGCCTTTGCATCTGCGCCAACCCGGCCGCAACTGGTTGAAAAAGTGGTGTCAGGGGTGGTACGCAAAGAAACCCCGGAGCAGACAATAGATGTGCTGAACAAAAAATACCCTGTCCGGTTCGATATCCACACCATAGCGTTCAACAACGGAAAAGGAGGTAATGCAGAACCCCTGGCCGGCGCCAGCGGTAACGGCATGAGCAATTATTTCCCGCGTTATTCACCTGACGGCCGGTGGATAGTCTTTACCCAGAGTCCCACCGGCCTGGTGCTGCAGCCGGACAGCCGCCTGGTCATCATTCCGGCAGGAGGCGGTGAACCCAGGGTCCTGAAATCAAATCAGCCGGTGATGAATTCATGGCATTCATGGTCCCCCAATTCCAGGTGGCTGGTGTTTACATGCAAGGCCAACTCGCCTTATACGGAACTGTATTTGACCCATATCGACAGCCATGGAAACGCAAGTCCGGCAATAAGGCTTTTCAGGTTCAGCCACAATGATCTTGCTGCAATGGTTCCGGAGTTTATACCAAAAAAAGCAAGTATACCCGGTGTCCTGGAACTGGCATCTCCGGAACAGGCCCGGGGGAAAAGTATGGCGACAGACGGACGGTAAAAAAGTTTGATTCAGGCCGCCCTTTTTATTAACTGACAGCATAGGAGAAACAGTTATGGTGCAATCAAACTTCAGGCTGCTGCCGGCAGCGTGTCTGGGTCTTGTTGTATTACTGGCCTGTTTTACCGTTGCCTATGGATATGGCGGCGGTGGTGGCGGCAGTGCAACGGAACCCGGACCTTCCACCAGTTCTTCCACGGGTCCCATTATGCCCCTGACAGACGAAGATATCAGAAATGTTTTCACAACGATCGGACCCCACAACATGCCGGGGCTTGACGAGGCAACAGTATCAGTGCTCACAACGATTTTCGAAGGACAGGAGATGACTATCCGGGACCTGATGGGTGTCCGGCAGACAATCCTGGAAGCCATGAGCTTTTCCAGCACCCTGGAAAGCTGGCAGGCAACCATCAACCTGGTACAGGTCCAGATCCTGGATGGAGCGGGCCAGGTGGCCCAGGTGATACTGACAATAGTCCCCGGCGTGGGATGGGGGACCAATGCCGGCCTTGGAGTGGTCCGGGCAGCTGCTGATGGTATCAGGGACGGTCACACTGCTTCTGAGATAGGTGGAGATGTGCTCCTGGACGGTACTGTCAGCCTCATAACCTATGGGGTGCCGCTGGGTGATATCGGAGATGCGGCAATAAACAGGGGAGTCAGGGGAGTGCGGCTCGGACAGGCGGCCGTTTCAAGGACAGTGGCCCAGCATCTGACCCGGCGGGGCCAGAGGAGCATTGCGACCGGCCTTGTTGTAAAAGGTATCAATAGAGGCGTAGGGGATCTTACCAAGGATGTTGTCAGTATGTCCGCACAACAGGCCAGTGAGATATACCAGGGGCTTGCCGGCCAGAGAGGTCAGAACCAGGCAGCCAACCAGGCACCGCAGCCGGCCGAGACAAGCCAGGTGATCAGTGTTCCCGCAATCGGATTTGGCGGAGGACCGGTCTCCCTGCCTGCCGATTTTTGAACCGTAAATCAAGGATAAAAGGAGAAAAGCTCCATGTATCATATAAAGAAGATACCGGTTTTTATCCTGGCCTGCCTGCTTTTGGGCGGATGTGTATCAGGCCAGTCCTCGAGACAGGCTCAGCCTGAAACCTCTGAGGTTCAAATTGAGTTGCCCCCGCGCTATGTCCTCGGCCCCGGTGAGGAGCCTGCCGCCGACGTCAAAATCGTGCTGTCCGCTTTGGTCAGCAGCCTGAGAGGGGACTGGGAACCCTCTCCTCATATATCGTTCGACCCGGGAGGTAAAAACCTCGTGGAGAGGGTGGATTTCTTATCCCAGGGATTCGGGGTCAGTTTCATCGATATAACAGGATACCAGGCCCAAAAAACAGGTGATGAACGGGCCGAGGCCTTTATCGAAGGATACTTCCAGTTCAAGGATATCATTGGCCGTATGGTCTCTTTTTATTTTGCGGCCACCTATTCGCACACCCCAAAAGGGCTGTCCATTCTTTCAAGCACAGCAATGCCCCTGCCTTCATTTTTCCCTTCCGTGGAAACATATTTCGTACCCTGTTCTGCCTTTGATACTGTGGATCTTTCCGAGTTCGGCGGCTTTCTTGACCTGTACCTGTTTGCTTTAGACAATTCAGTGCCCATGGCTGCGAACGAACAGGAAAAATCAGAGTATGAAGCCAGGAAGAACAGTGTTTTTTCAGGCAGCCGAAACAATGATGAGGATAAAGGAGATTACTATATCCTGTCCTTCTGCATGAAC
>CAYNHL010000121.1:0-11234 GCA_964397015.1 uncultured Desulfobacterales bacterium
TGTTTCACAGTATCGCCGAGATCTTCAGCATTCTGATCGCCTTTGCCCTTTTCATTATTTCCTGGAACACCAGGGAGTACACCGAGGCACCCAGCCTTGTGCTGCTGGGCATCGCCTATTTATTCGTCGGCATTCTCGATCTGATCCACACACTCTCCTTCAAGGGCATGAACATATTTACAGATTACATGTTCTATGCCAACCAGTTCTGGGTCGGGGCACGATACATGGAAAGCCTCACCCTGCTGGCATTTGCCATTATCGCCAACCGGACCAGAAGGCTGCCTGATACTGCCATTCTGACCGGCTATGCCCTGACCACATTTGTGTTGATTCTATCAATTCTCTACTGGAAAATTTTTCCGGTCTGTTTCGTAATGACAGCCGAAGACGGTTCCGGTTATCAGACAGCCTTTAAACTGTTCAGCGGATATGCCGTTATCGCAATCCTGACTGTGACAACCGTTATACTGTATACCCGCCGAAAAACATTCGCCCCTGGAATATACCGCCTTCTGACAGGCTCCCTGGTAATTACCATGGCAAGTGAATTCTGCTTTACACTTTATATCAGCAATTACGGTTTTTCAAATCAGCTGGGCCACTATCTAAAAATTTTATCTTTTTATCTGATTTACAAATCCATTATTGAAACAGGACTGCGTAATCCCTTTAAACTCATGTTCCGGCAAATGCAGGCCGGCAGGGAACAGCTGTTAAAGGCCAAAGAAGCTGCAGAGTCAGCCAACAGGGCCAAAAGCCAGTTCCTGGCCAACATGAGTCATGAAATCAGGACCCCGCTCAACGGGGTTATCGGATTTACGGATCTGCTCAGGGATACAGGGCTCAGCAGGGAACAACAAAAATATGCTGACAATGCCTGTAACGCCGCCCATACACTCATGGCAATTATCAACGACATTCTGGACTTTTCAAAAATAGAGGCCGGCCGGCTCGAACTGGAAATCCTCAGGACTGATATGATTGAACTGATTGAGCAGTCAGCTGATATCATCACCTATTCTGCCGAATTAAAAAACCTTGAGCTAATTATAAACCCTGACCCTGACCTGCCCCGGTATGCCTTTGTCGACCCGGTCCGGTTGAAGCAGGTTTTGATCAATCTTCTCAGCAATGCCGTGAAATTCACCCTGAAAGGTGAAATCAAATTATCTGTGACCTTTGAACGAGAAGATGATTTGAAAGGGAAATTTACATTTACTGTTTCCGATACCGGCACCGGTATCCATCCTGAACAGCAGAAAAGACTGTTCAAGGCTTTTTCCCAGGCTGACAGCTCCACCACCCGAAAATTCGGCGGAACCGGGCTCGGGCTGGTTATCTCAAACATGCTCGTAGAAAAAATGGGAGGAAAAATTGAGTTGTCCAGCGAACCTGGAAAGGGCTCTGTTTTTTCCTTCAGCCTGGAAACCCGGTACAAACAAAACGAAAAGCCTCTTGGCAAGCCGGACATCAGGCATAAAGAATTTATGCAGCCCTTTACCAATAAAAGGACCGCGCCGGAAAACAATCAACCTGTCAAAACAGACACAAAACCAATTCTGCGTACTTCCGGGAACAATTCTGTCATTCTCGTTGCCGAAGACGTGGAAATGAACATGGACCTGATAACCCTTATCATCCGTCAGTTTATACCGGATGCCGTCATTCTGGAAGCAAAAAACGGAGAAGAGGCCGTTTTTCTTGCCCGGCTAAAAAAACCGGATCTCATTTTAATGGATATCCAGATGCCGGGAATGGATGGCCATCAGGCAACAGCTTCCATTCGTGAGCATGAAGCCTCGTTTGAACAGCTTCGGCGCACGCCCATCATCGCCCTGACTGCCGGAGTACTGAAAAGTGAGAAGGAAAAATGCCTCAGGTCAGGAATGGACGATTTTCTGACCAAGCCCGTTGACAAGAGAGAACTGAAGCGAATACTGAAGATGCATGTCATTAAGCACTCCTTTGGGCAAAAAACTGAATCCAGAGAAAAGGATATGACAGGCCCTGACGACCCGACTCATTTTGACCGGAAGACCTTCATGGAAAATTTCGGCTCTGACAAAAAAGTGTTGTCCAAGGTCATAGACTCGGTTCTGGAACATTTCCCAAAGTTTCTTGATCAACTGGACATTGCCATACAAAAAAATGATGTGCATGAAATCACAAAGGCGGCCCACAAAGTAAAAGGCACTGCCCTGAATATGTATTTCAATGAAATTGCGGCAATTGCCAGGCGTATTGAGGCCGGTTCAAAGGCAGGATCATCGGACTTAGAAAGTCTGAATCAAGCCCTGAACCGGGAATGGGAAAGGATCAAACCGGCAATCATGGCCATGCTTTCTTGAAATTGGACGATAAAATGCAACCAGCACTCTTTTCACTACCGGCTTGATGTCAATTTTACTTCACGCATGAAAGAAAAAAATATAACTTTATTTCAGGAGCCTGCTTTATGACTTATCCAAGCGTATATCCCACCGGAGCAACAGTCTATGACCCGGAAAAATGCTTTAACGGCTTTACCGTGTTCCAGGCTAAGGAACACGGTGCACTCATCATTGACATGAACGGAAGAGAGATAAAACTGTTCAAACAGTTTCACGGCTTCCCCAATAAAATACTGAAAGGCGGATACCTGCTCGGCCATACCGGTGAACGGTCTACAAAATTCAGCATGCAGGATTACCGGGACCTGGTCCAGCTTGACTGGGATGGCCGCATCGTATGGCAGTTCAATGAATACGAATATATTGAAGATCCGGGCGAGAAACCCCAGTGGATGGCCCGTGTCCACCATGATTACCAGCGGCAGGGCAATCCCGTAGGCTATTATGTACCGGGCATGGATGCCAGCCCCCTGGGCGGCAACACCATGATACTGGGTCATAAAAATCTGAACTGCCCGGAAATTTCGGACAAACCGCTGCTGGATGATACCATTTATGAAGTCTCATGGAAGGGAAAAATCCTGTGGGAATGGGTCTGCAGCGAGCATTTTGAAGAATTCGGTTTCAGGGAGGATGCAAAAAATGTCCTGTCCCGGGACCCGAACATGCGGCCCTGCGGCGGCGGCATGGGGGACTGGATGCACATCAACTCAATGTCGCTTCTTGGACCCAACAAGTGGCACGATGCCGGTGATGAACGGTTTCATCCGGAAAACATCATCGCTGACGGCAGGGAAACCAATATCATTTTCATTATCAGCAAAAAAACCGGGGAAATAGTATGGAAGGTAGGTCCATACTATGACTATACACCGGAAAAGTCGCTGGGCTGGATCATCGGCCAGCATCACGCCCACATGATCCCCAGAGGGCTTCCGGGTGAGGGCAACATCCTGGTCTATGACAATGGCGGCTGGGCCGGATACGGCGCAATCAGTCCCGGCAGCCCGACCGGTATCAAAAATGCGCTGCGGGATTATTCCAGGGTGATCGAATTTGATCCCACCACTTTGAAAACAGTCTGGCAGATGACTCCACAGGAAGCCGGATTTGCCCATCCCACGGACAGTAACCGTTTTTACAGTCCGTTCATCAGTTCGGCCCAGCGGCTGCCCAACGGCAACACCCTCATAACGGAAGGATCCGGCGGACGGATCATCGAAGTGACAAGACAGCATGAACTGGTTTGGGAATATATCAGTCCATACTGGGGCAGAAACTTCAAAATGAACCTGGTCTACCGTGCCTACAGGTATCCTTACGACTATATCCCCCAGGAAGAAAAACCGGCCCAAACCCCCATCGAACCAATCGATGTCACATCTTTCAGAGTCCCCAATGCAGGCGATAAAGGTGCAAAGTCAACCGTTACCGTGGAAGGGAGCATCCCCTACCAGTCTTCTGCGGCCCTTTGCGTGATTTCCGACACGGATGATAAGACGTAAACCTGGAGTCACAAGATATGCCGGTTTCTGTTTGGCCGCAAAGTGCCTGCAATGTCAATTTATCCTTCTGCCAAAAGTTTCAAGTATAAAGCCGGGAATAAATAAGCGACAACGGATGCAACACCCTGCAGGTATCGGTCAGATCCAGATTGCCGGACAGGTTGACCCGGCACACCGGGCAGTCGGTCAACCAGAGGGACACATCCATGGATCTTACTGTCTCGATTTTTTTTTCAACCAGCTGCTTTGACACCCGGGGGTATTCATAAAAAAATGTTCCCCCGCCACCGCAGCAGTTATGGGCATCAGCCGCCCGGTGATATTCGACATTTGGGAGGCCTTCGAGCAGGTTTTCAACGGACAGGTGTGTCAGAGAGCTGTTTCGAGTGTGGCAGGGAGCATGATAGGTCACCCGTATCCTTTCCTTCTTCCGGGAATTAACGGCCAGCAGATCGTCATGGTCGTCGATAAAAGACAGGATATGGGTCACCTTTGAAGAAATGGTTTCGGCCCGGGCAAACTCGGGCGCAGCAGGATCGATAATCCGGGGATATTCTCTTTTCAGTGCCTCGCCGCAGGTCGAGCAGTCTACAAGAATGGCATCGGCCTCGTGACGGCTCAGCGACCGGATATTGGCCCGGATATTGGCCAGGGCCTTGTCAGAGGCTCCGTGAAACAGCAGCGGGATCGAACAGCAGGACTGGTCCGCCGGGATGATGACCTCGAAACCCATGTGCCGCAGAATCCCCACGGCGGCAGCCCCGGTATCAGCGAACATGTAATTGGTCGCACACCCCGTAAAATAAAGCACACGCCCCACCGGCCTGTTTTCAGGCCGAACTATCCGGTCCCTGTCCGTACGGAAGAGCTTGTCATTAAGCCGGGGGAACTTTTTAAGGGGGATATTGCCCAACTTGACGGTTCGGGCAATGACATCCGGCATGATTTTCTGTCCGGCCCGGGCCAAACCGTTACAAAGCTTGAGTCTGTACTCTCGTGCGAGCAGGTAAATCAGGCTTCGAATGGCCGGGGGATCGCCGAAGGCATCTGCCATTTTTCTTCTCATGGCCATGAATTCGGAATAATGATCGATGCCGGCGGGGCAGGTCGCTGTGCAGGCCCCGCACATCAGGCATGTTGATACAATCTGCTTTAAAAGGGGAGACGAGACAAGGTTTTGCCTGTCATGGGCCTTGATGAGCTGCAGTTTTGCCCTGGGTGATACCGGTTCCTCCTTGAGGATGGAATACACAGGGCAGACACTGAGACACAACCCGCATTTTCCGCAATTTGAAAGCGGTTCAGAATTCATACAAATTTTCCCGGGTTCAGAATGGCCGAAGGATCCACAGCCTGTTTGATCCGTTTCATGAAATCGATGGAATCCTTGTTCATCACCAGGGGCAGATAATCGGACTTGGCCAGTCCTATGCCGTGCTCACCGGACAAGGTGCCACCCAGGGACACCGCCGCCTCGAAAATCTCGGCAAAAACTTTTTCCACCCTGGCCCATTCGCCTTTATCAGACTTGTCTGCAGCGATCATGGGATGCATGTTACCATCACCGGCATGTGCCAGGATACCAACCTTTAAATCGTATTTTTCCGAAATCGAGACAATCCGCCGCACCATCTCAGGAACCTGGCTGACCGGCACCGTTACATCTTCTGATAAAATATCCGGGGCCAGTTTTGCAAACACACCGTAAGCAAAGCGCCGGGCGGCCCATAAATTCTCCCTTTCCTGTGCATCGTTCGCCTCCTTGATACGAGTTCCACCATTTTTTTTAATTCTGGCCACAATAAGCGCCATCTCTTTTTCACAGGATTCAGCCGGGCCATCCACCTCGATGAGTAATGTTCCCTTGGCTCCCCTGTCCAGTCCCAGGTGGGCGGTGTCTTCAATGGTGTTCAATGTCAGCTGGTCCATCAATTCCATGGCCGCGGGGATGGTCCCCGAACTGATGATATCAGTGACGGCCCGGGCCGTGTTATCCAGATCATCAAAGGATGCAATCATTGTTCTCGTGCTCTCGGGTCTGGGAATAACTTTAAGTATGGCTTCAGTAACTATTCCCAGTGTTCCCTCTGAACCGCAGAACAGCGCAGACAGCCTGTAACCCGTAACATCCTTGACGTTTTTGCTGCCGAACCGGATAATTTCCCCGCTAGACAGAACCACTTCCAGTCCCAGCACATAATCAACCGTGACACCGTATTTCAAACAACGGGGTCCGCCGGCATTCTGGGCGATATTTCCCCCGATGGTGGACTGATTCATTGATCCCGGGTCCGGGGGATAAAAAAAACCGTGTGGTGCCAGTGCTTTCTGGATATCTGAATTAATCACGCCCGGCTTTACAATGATATATCGATCCCGCGTATTCACCTCGATAATTCGGTCCATTTTTGTAAAGCACAGGACAATTCCCTGGTTGATAGGAACAGAAGCCCCGCATACACTGGTTCCCGCCCCGCGGGCGGTCACCGGCATACCAGCCGCCGATGCAAGTTTCAAAATATCCGATACCGCCCCGGCGGTTTCGGGAAAGATGACGGCGTCCGGCAGCGCTTCGATCACGAAAGCATCATAGGCATAGCATGCCAGCTGTTCAGGCCGGTCCATTACATTTTTTGTGCCTGCAATATCAATGAGCTGTTGTTTGATGCGGGGGTCCAGCATGATATTATCCCTTGTTATTTAAAGCTGTGTCTGGCAAAAAAACACAGGAACCCAGATACCGGACTATCCGTATAGATGCTCTCAAAGGTGATAGGATCGATTTCGATAACCCGGGAATATCCCCTGTAGCATGGAAAGCCTGCAGTTCCCTCACCACAGTATTCCGGCAAGATCGATCAGGAAGCAGGCGGGGACAAGAGGTTTTCATACAGTTTTATCATTTGATCAAATGTGTCTTGTGCCCTGTGGCGGCGCAGGATATAATCCCTGAGTGAGTCACCTGTCTTTTCCAGCTTTTCAGGAAAATGGGCAAGCTCCATTACCTTGTCAGCAAACCTTGACGTCTCGTTTTTCCCTGGAGCTACCAGGTATTGCGGTGCCATGAGCTCTGACTGTGCACCCACGTCTGAAAAAACCACAGGGGTCTTCATTGCCATGGATTCATAAGCGACAAGAGCCAGCCCTTCATTGGCCGAAGGCATTACTACAAGATCCAGATCCTTGTATACAGGCCGGGTGTCTGACACTTCGTCATGGAAAAAAAGCCGGTTGTCAAGCCCGTATCTGGCAGTTCTTTTTTTAACCGCCTGCATTAAAGGCCCGCTACCGACCATGACATAATAAATGGGTGCAGGCAAATCAATATTTTTTGACCTGTCCCGGATATTTTTTGCCATGGTTACAAAAACCATGGGTTGCTTCTGTTCAACCATACGTCCTATGAAGCCTACCAGGAAGGCATTTTCTGGGATATTCAGTTTTGATCGCAAAAAATTGTTTTCAACCAGGTCAGGGTTGAAATACTCGGTGTCAACGTTCAGATAAATTGCTGAAATTTTGTTTTTAGATATATGCCACCGCTGGATCAGGAAATTTTTCAGAAGATGGCTGATTACATGATGCTGGTTTATAAAAGGAGAAAAATGCCTTCCGGAATATTCCGGATATCCTCCGGTGTTGGGTGGAAGCTCAATTATATGAAGTGTGTCCATAACCACAAGTTCAGGGAAAAAACGGCGCAGATACGGCAGGGATTCATATGCCCCCGGAGCATGGTGAATATGAAAAAGCTTTATTTTTCTGGTTTTAATAAATTCCTTGTAAAACACCTTCATTAAATGACCAGGCAAAAATTCTGGCAGGTGAAAAAGTTCCTCGACATGGTTTTTGATTTCGTTTTCCCAGGAATTTTGTGAAGGTACATCTGTTGTGACATAAACAGCGAATCTGGTTTTTGGAAGCGCCTTGATCAGGTCGACGGCAAATTTTTCAGCACCGCCCAGTTCGAGCCAGTGCATGGCAAACAATACGGGAACACGGGGTTGAACATCCCGGGGAACCGCTTGGACACTTATTTCAGAGTATGCGGGATCCCAGGTTTTCCTGCGTGCAAGATCTTTATCTGGTATACATGCATCAGGATTACTGTCTGATGAATTTGCCATTATTCTTACCAGTTCGATGACCTGTCGGCCTTTTGTCTTTACCGGGCGGGGAAGTCTATAGCGAAGGGTTTTAATCATTTTTCCGCCCAAAGCCCGCAAAGGCGAATACCGGGGGCATGTTTTTTTTACCTCCAGGGCCGCATGTGTAAACAGACCGCTTTTCAATTCTTTTTCATGAAGCTTTGATAAAAGATCCTGATCACCGAAGTGAGCACATTCATGTGACCTGCTGACGGCAATATATCCATCGGCAAGCATCTGTTTTAAAAGCTGTGGCTCCGGATTTTCATACACGGAATTGAACTTTGATGTCATGCTGATATGCAATGGCAGAAAAAGAATGTCGACAGACAGCCTGGCCGTCAACGCCCATGCCATTTTTTCCAAAAGGGTGTGCGGCAGCCTGGATAAATCCTCTTTTTCAAAAGAGCGATAAAACACATAAAAAGCGTTTTCCTCTCCGGTTTCACATAAAAGAAGAGTCTGGGTTTGAAAAAATATTTCCCAGTTTTCGCTGTCTGCATAACTTGCCTCCGGGGAGGGTTGTCTGTTATATCCGCTGCAATGGAGAATCATCAACACTCCGAATGAACTGTTAAAAGATTGATATTCTTTGACCTTGCTCAATACCATAAAGGAATTATAAATAAAACAACTTTATATCCGTCTCTCAGCTTCCTTGTCACCTGAATACCAAGCTATATATCCCGGCTGAAAATATGCCCCCCTTGACGGTCGGATATGAATCAAGGATAATACTACCTGTGCCTGTGAAACGAATCGCTTGTAAACAATTCAGGAACAATCATGCCGGCAAGGTCCGTGAAGTTTTGGACAAGGATTATCTGAAATATAAGGAATCAACCATGACAGAAAACGTGACACCAGGCACCCTGCGGCAAATGATTACAGAATATGTACGGCACTGCCCGGAAAAATTGCGGGTTAAAAATTTCTGGCGCCCCCCGCTTGTGGCCACAGCGACTGTCGATGACAGATTTGATATCCTGCCCCGGATTGCATCTCCTGACCATGCGCTTCCTTTAGATTTGCTGCCCGATGGAAAGACGGTGATTGTTTTTTTCGTGCCCTTTGACCAGGCCCTGGCAAAAGAGAATCACCCCGGCGACACCCCCTGCAGGAACTGGGGCATAGCCTACCAAGCCACCAATGCCATGATAAACAGCCTGTGTGCTTATTTAAAGGATTTTCTGGAAGAGGCCGGACATACCGTGGCATTGATACCGGCCACACATAATTTTGATCACAAAAAACTCATGGCCCGCTGGTCCCACAAACACCTCGGCTATATTGCCGGCCTCGGAAGGTTCGGGGTGAATGCCCAGCTCATAACCCCTTCAGGCTGCACCGGCCGGATAGGAAGCCTTGTGACCTCTGCAGATACAGGGGACAGCCCACTGGTTGAAGAAAAGGAATTGTGCCTTCATAAAAACGGGCACGACTGCCTGCTATGCGTCAAACGCTGCCCTGTGGGCGCGGTGTCTGAAAAAACCGGTATCAACCGGCCAAAATGCTGGGCCCGCCTGAAAGAAAATATCCATTCCCTTGCTGCCATGGAAGGGATGGAACCAAGCACCCATGTCTGCGGCAAATGCCAGGTGCTGCTGCCATGCAGCCTTGAAGCACCGATCCGTCAACACTTGCTGCGGGGCAAAGCGCCTGCCTGAATCTATTTAAAAAAATAGTGCAAAGAAGCGGTCTACATTTTTTTGTTTTTAAAAAAATCAAGCACAAAGGTGATATGGGTATTCATAGACGTATATGCCTTGTCCGGGTCCCTGGACTCTATGGCCTCCAGGATGGCCTGATGCTGGGATAATATTTTTTGAATATCTTTGGGGTCTTCATACAGGCTGGTCAGGTTCTCCTTGATACCATGGAACAGGTAATCATAAAAATTGCGCATGATCAGGATGTGCAAAGGGTTTTTAGCGGCATAGGCAATAGCCATGTGAAATCCTGTGTCCGCCTCGGTGCCCAGCCGGCCGGATTCGATTTCATGCTGCATCTCATCTATGCTTTGTTTCAATGCCGTGATATCTGTTTCATCTGCACGCCGGGCAGCCAGGGATGCGGCATTGCATTCCAGACCCAGGCGAACCTCCAGCAGATCCACCAGGGATGCAGACTGGGTCTTCATGGCCTTTGCCAGGGGATTTTCCTGCAGCGCTTCCATGGACTTCACAAAGGTGCCCTGCCCCTGTTTCTGGGTGATCAGGCCCATGGCAACCAGTCGCTGAATGGCATCCCTTACGGTGGTACGGGAAACATTCATGGCCTCGGCCAGCTCACGCTCGGTCATCAGTTTTTCATCCGGCTTGAGTTTTCCCCTGTAAATGAGCTCCCGGATCTGATCAAAGACCTGGTCTGAAATACGCTTGGGCTTTATGGGTTTTATGGGTATGGTCATAATACTTATGTCATCTGCCTGTGCAATATTCCTGTTCAAGACAAGAATTATTTATTATTCCAGCCTTTTTATCAAGGTTTTTTTTTCAAGGGATGCCGCGTATAATTCCATGGGATGCCGGACCTTGACGGATGATCCGGACTTTCCCAGCATATCCGATATCTGCATCATGCAGGCCGGGCACCCGGTGGATACCGTTGTGCAGCCGGTGCTCTCGATATTTTCCTGCTTGATCTTTCCAATGGCACTGGAAAGGTCATAGTGGTAAATATTGAAACTGCCGCCCATGCCGCAGCATTTATCAGACCCGGCCATCTCTATAAACCGCAAGCCGGCCGCCCGGATTACTTTGCGGGGCTGGTCTGCCACCCCCAGGGATTTTTTCAGGTGGCAGGGGTCGTGGTAGGTCACTATTTCAGTGTTGTCTGTATCACCGGGATTTTCAAGCCACTGAACACCCACCTGATCCACCAGGAACTGGTTGATATCCATGGTTTTTTCAGACAGGGTTATCAACTTTTTTTGTACACTGGCAGAGGGATTTTTGTACACAGCGGGCCATAGTTTTTTAATGGTGGATGTGCAGGTGGCACACGCGGTCACCAAGACATCAAAGGATTCTTTTTCAAAAAGTGCCAGGTTGTGGTCCACCAGCCGGGTAAAGCTGTCCCGGTCACCGGATGCCAGGGCGGGAATTCCGCAGCATCCCTGGTCGGAAGGGATAACCACCTCCACATTGTGATGGGATAACACCCTCAGGGATGCGTGGGCCACATCA
>CAYNHL010000122.1:0-11014 GCA_964397015.1 uncultured Desulfobacterales bacterium
GGCGGCTTGGCCAAGGGGTAAGGCAACGGCCTGCAAAGCCGTTATTCTCCGGTTCAAATCCGGAAGCCGCCTCCATAATAAAATCAAGGGGTTAGGCTAAAATCTAACCCCTTTTTTTGTTTCCAGGAAAAAACAATTCCAACCGTATATCCAACCTGATATTTTTTTGGATCTCCCCCAAGCACAAAAAACCCGGCCCCTTTTTCCAGAGTCCGGGTGAATGCTCCTGACATCGCACAGAATTATTTTCACAAAGGGATACTCCACAGGGTTTTTATGTGCGGTCTGCTTACCCCATTTTTGAGGTCAGAATGAACCTGCTCAGTTTTAAGCGCGTTACCTGGATCGAACAACCTGCTCAATTTTGCGCCCGTTGCCCCGGGAATAGACCGGCCCAACTCCTGGCCGGGTCTGACCGGTAACATCGATCCAGATTTGGACCCATCTCAAGATAAACTGGAAGGCCCACACTACCCACCACCTGGTGGGCGTTTTCAGAGACCAGCCGCTCCGGGTGTCAGTGGTTTTTATATATTCATTTAAAACGATATTTTATGAATAAAGCATATATTGTGCCGATTCTTTATTGATAAATTATTTAAGGATTTAAAGCAAATTATATACCATCGTCTAAATATGATATTAAATCAGAATTAGGAACCGGACCAGGCCATTTTCATTTAGATGGAACTGAGGGTAAAAAGAAGCCCATGGCGGTGGAGAAGATGACCAGTTAAGTTTTCAAGCCTTAACGATCTCAAATACAGCAGGTTCAATTCTCGACTGCCGGCACTCCGGACACTTTCCTGGCTTCTTAAAAGATTTCCGGTCTTTGAATTCAAATTTGCAGTTCAGGCAGTAGCATGGAGTTACTTTAATCTGTTTTTTCTGGTGCCTGATGCTTTTTTCAATGGATGGCAGGTGTGAATAGACTTCTTTCTCGCTGATATGTAGGGCCTTTGAAAGATCTTTTGCGGACATCTGCTCTGTTTTCAGACTGTGGATAATCTGCTCTCTGATTGTCAATTTTTTTCCAGGTTCTCCAAAAGCCAAGTGGCTATCAAAGATATCAACCCGTTCATTCTTGTGGTCCATTATGGGATAATCCCTCTATTTCATCGTGTCCCTTTGGCAATCGTGAATAATGTTTTTCAGCCAAAGGTTCATATGAAGCAGTGTGAGCGAATAATTAAAAGGGATCTATGACCCATCCTAATTTTATATCAATATAAAAATCAATAGACCAAACAGGGCACCTCCTGAAATAGCCAGAAGCGTTGTAAAACAGCCTGAATTATTCTTTTTCGGCCCACCCTTCTCAACTTCTTCATACAGGATTGTATCAACAACTTCGTCGTCATTGAAAATTCCCTCATACTCATCATCATTTTCCATACTCCCCCCTGCTTGGATTAATAAACCAGAAAAGAAAGTGGTATGTTCTGCTCAACCTGGTCTTCTGCCGGTGAGACCCAGCCTCCTTTTTTTTATGGCGGCGGTCATAATCTGTCAAGAGCAAAACCTTGAAAAGTCTAAAGCACAATCGCCCGCTTTAGGTTTTTTTACCTATATTGACATTCCCCGGCATTGATAGTATGGCATAAAATTAGGCTGAACAACCGCCTCACTTTGAGAGGATCGGGAAGAGTATCCGGAATTTTTCCTTGACCAAGGATCATCGCTGCCTGATCTAATCGCCTTGACCAAGGATCATTCCACCGGTCGAAATCCTGCAAACCGGCCGTGAATTGAAGAAATGAGGAGATTATGCCACGGTTAACACAAATAGATTTAATCTTCTGAGATGATCAGAAGACAAACCACCATCGCCCCGGGGGCACGGATCGAGGTCCGCAATGAAGAATGGCTGGTCCGCCGGGTGGACCGAACCGATACCCGGGGGCATGCCCTGCATGTGACCGGGATGTCGGAGCTGGTCCGGGACAGGGAAGCGGTTTTTCTGACCGATGCGGAACAGTTTGCCGACAAAGATATCAAGGTGCTGGACCCGACTGAAACCGCCTTGGTGCCGGACGACTCTCCGGGATTCACCTTCACCCGGCTTTATATGGAAAGCCTGTTGCGCAAGACGCCACCCACGGGCCACCAGCTTTATATCGGGCATCGGGCCGCCATGGACGTGCTGCCGTTCCAGCTGGCGCCGGCGGCCATGGCCCTGTCCCAGCCCCGTCAACGGATTCTCATTGCCGATGCCGTGGGCCTGGGCAAAACCATTACCTGTGGCATCCTGCTGTCCGAACTTATCCGCAGGGGCCGTGGCAAACGGATACTGGTGGTGGCCATCAAGAGCCTTTTGACCCAGTTTCAAAAAGAGATGTGGTCCCGGTTCACCATCCCCCTAACCCGGCTTGATTCTGTGGGTCTTCAGCGGGTCCGCAACCATATTCCCGTCAACCACAACCCCTTTCACTATTACGACCGGGCTATCATCAGTGTGGATACCCTGAAACAGGACAATGAATACCGGGTCCATCTGGAAAATGCCTATTGGGACATCATTGTCATCGATGAAGCCCACAATGTGGCGGAGCGCGGGGGCGGCGCCTCCCAGCGGGCACAGCTGGCAAAGCTGCTGTCCGGCCGGTCCGACAGCCTGATCCTGCTGTCCGCCACTCCCCATGACGGCCGGGCGCGGAGTTTCGCCTCCCTCATGAACATGCTGGACCCCACTGCCATTGCCGATCCGGACCACTACGGCCCCGAGGATATCCGGGGACTGTTCATCCGCCGGTTCAAGCATGACATCAAGGACCAGGTGGCCGGTAGCTTTGAAGACAGGGAGATCCGCAGGATACCGGTGCCGGCCTCGCCTGCGGAAGAGGCAGCATTCCAGGCCCTGGAAACCATCAAATTTTATCGACTGGACCAGAAACATGGTGGCGCACGCCTGTTCCGGACCACCCTGGAAAAATCCCTGTTCTCTTCCCCGGCCGCCTGCCTGGAAACCGTGTCCAACCGCATCCGGACCCTGACACGGGATCATGGGGACGATCATCCGGATATCCCGGGCCTGACCAATTTTGCCGGGATCGTGAAAAAAATCACGCCCGGGGATTATTCCAAGCTCAACTGCCTGGTATCCATGCTCACGGATAAAAAGAGCAGCCTGTACTGGGATGGGAAAAATACCGCTGACCGGCTGGTTATTTTTACCGAACGGGTGGAAACCCTGAAATTCCTGCATACCCACCTGCCCCGGAAACTGAAACTATCATCAAAACAGGTGGCCACGTTAAAGGGCATGGACAGTGACCGGGAACAGCAGGAAGTGGTGGAAGCATTCGGTAAGGAATCGTCCCCGATCCGGTTGCTCATTGCCACGGATGTGGCCTCCGAAGGCATCAACCTCCACTACCTGTGCCACCGCATGATCCATTTTGACATTCCCTGGTCCCTGATGGTGTTTCAGCAGCGTAACGGCCGTATTGACCGGTATGGGCAGAACCAAACCCCGCAGATCACCTACCTGGTTACCCAGAGCGAAACCGCTAAAATCAAAGGGGACATTCGCATTCTGGAGCTGCTGATCCAAAAGGATGAGGAAGCCCAGAAAAATATCGGGGACCCGTCCGTGTTCATGGGGGTGTATGATGAAGAAAAAGAAGAGATGATCACGGCCCGGGCCATGGAGGACGGCATGGACCCGGAACAGCTGGACCGGGAAATGGCCCAAAACCTGCAAAAGGCCCGGGACGAAATGTTTGCCGACGGGTTCGATGCCATGGACCTGTTTTTCGGGGATGATGAAGACACGGACACCCCGGTTACCGAACCTGAAACAGGGGCTATGCCGTCCCTGTTTGACAGTGATTTTCAGTTTGCCCGCACCGCCCTGGACCATCTGTTCAAAAACCTTGGCGTTCATTCCGTGGACGATGCCCAGGGGATGCTCCAGCTGGAGGCTCCCGAAGATTTGGCCTGGCGGTTCCGCATGGTACAAAAAGAGATGCGGCCCGACAACAACACCTTTTATCTCACGGACCGGACCCGGGTGATCCAGGAACAGATCGCTGTGGCCCGAAAAGAGGAAAACGCCTGGCCCCAGGTACACTATCTGTGGGAACTGCACCCGGTCATGGAATGGCTGACAGACAAACTCACCGCTGTCATGGGCCGTCACCAGGCACCGGTCATTCATCTGGATCAGGGGCTGTCTCCCGGGCAAACCATATACCTGCTGTTCGGTCTGATCCCCAACCGGAAGGGACACCCGCTGGTACAGCACTGGTTCGGCATCTCACAGCACCGGCAGACCGGCCCGTTCAAAGGCGAGGATTTTACAGACAGAACCGTCATGGACCTGGGCCGGCTCCTGGATGTCACGGGTTTCGGGAAAAAAGAGATTCCCAACCCGCTGAAACAAGTGGATGTGGTGCCGCTCCAAAAAGCCCTAAAAGATGTGATCATACAGGCGAAAAAGACCATGAGTGAAAAGCGTGCCCTGTTCGAGTCGGAAATGGCCCCGGCCCTGGAACGTCACCTGGAACGCCTGAAAACCCTTGAACAAAGACATCAGCATCACATCCAGCAGGAATTTGACTGGGAATCATCAGAAAAGAAAGATCGGAGGCTGCGGCAGGTGGAAAACACCTTCAAGCGGTTCAACACCTGGATCAAAGATACCCTGAAAACCGAAGATGCCCCCTATATCAAAGTGGTGGCTGTGTTTACCCGGAATGACGACCGCCAGGAAACAGGGCAGCCGTCACCGGACCGATGACACCGGTTTTCCGGTAAGGACACGACATGGATCTGACCGGCATCACCAATGAGAACGAGTTTTACACCCATCATTATATAGCCGCCATCCTGGAAGGGGATTTAAAGGACCTGTTCAAGACCTGGAACGACCTGGAAAAAGAGACCGGAGAGGCTTCTCCGCCGTCGCTTTTGAAAACCGTTGCAGGCAAGTATTTCCAGTACCGCAACCAGAAAGGGATGGACCTGGATGACCGGCACGAGCAGATTCAGGCATTGATCCTTCCGGCCCTGGGCTACACACCTCAGCCCCTGACCCGGGAGATGCGGGAAGGCGGCACCCTCAACCTGATCAGTGGAATCACCCGGAAAGGCGGGGCACCGCTGCTCTGGATCATGGAAGCTCGGGACCCGCTCCAGGAGGCCACCGATCCCCTGATCCTGAATCCCCATCCCGGCCTGGTGTCAGACGATGTGTTCGAGGGCTGGCAGGAACAGACCCTGGAAACCCTGATCACCCGGGAGATTTTTGCCAGGGATGAGCCGCCCCGGTTCCTGCTGGTGCTGTCCCTGGACCAGATGCTGCTGATCGACCGTTTCAAGTGGTCCCGGAAACGGTTCCTGCGCTTCGATCTCAAGGAGATCTTCAGCCGGAAGGAAACCACCACCCTCAAGGCCATGGCAGCCCTGTGCCACCAGGAATCCCTGGCCCCTGCAAGCGGTGAGGCCCTGGTGGACACACTGGATGAAAACGCCCACAAACATGCGTTCGGGGTATCGGAAGACCTGAAATACGCCCTGCGGGCATCCATCGAGCTTTTGGGCAACGAAGCGGTCCATTACCTCATGCAGGTGCGGCACGAAGGGGTGTATGACGATCGGTTGGACCCGGATCAATTATCTTTGGAATGCCTCAGATACATGTACCGGCTGCTGTTCCTGTTTTTTATGGAGGCCCGGCCTGAACTGGGGTTTGTGCCAATCAAAAGCCGGGAATACCAGAGCGGCTACAGCCTGGAATCCTTGCGGGACCTGGAAATGGTTTCGCTTACCACGGAGGAATCCCGGAACGGGTATTATTTCCATGAGACCCTGACCCTGCTCTTTGCCATGATCCGCCGGGGATTTCCCCCTGCATCCGACATAAATAACGAAGACTCCCGGAAATACACGTTTGATATTCCCCCGGTCAAGGCCCACCTGTTCGATCCGGAGCGGCTGCCTCTGCTGTCCAAAGTAAAATTCCGCAACCATGTGCTCCAGGAGGTAATCCGCCACATGTCCCTGTCCCGGGAAAAAACCACGGGACAGGGAAACGCACACCGCCGGGGCCGTATCAGCTATGCCCAGCTGGGCATCAACCAGCTCGGGGCCGTGTACGAAGCCCTGCTTTGCTACCGGGGATTCTTTGCCCAGCAGGATCTGTATGAAGTCAAACCGGCCACAGATCATGGAGATGAACTGGGTACGGCCTGGTTTGTACCCTACGAAGATCTGGCCAAATATTCGGAAAAAGAAAAAAGGTATGACAACAGCGGAGAACTGGTCAAGCACCCCAAAGGCAAATTCATTTTCCGCATGGCCGGCCGGGACCGGGAAAAATCCGCGTCTTATTACACCCCGGAGGTGCTGACCCGGTGCCTGGTCAAATATGCGCTCAAGGAACTGCTGGACGGCAAGACCCCGGAAGAGATCCTGACCTTCAAGGTCTGCGAACCGGCCATGGGGTCTGCCGCGTTTATCAACGAGACCGTGAACCAGCTGGCCGATGCCTACATGGAACAAATGCAGGCCCGGAAAAACGAGCGCCTGTCCGCCACCGACCTGATGAAAGAAACCCAGAAAGTCCGGTTGTTCATCGCGGATAACAACTGTTTCGGCATTGACATGAATCCCGTGGCCGTGGAACTGGCCGAGGTGAGCCTGTGGCTGAACGTGATCTCCGATGATGCCCATGTCCCCTGGTTCGGCAACCAGCTCATCTGCGGCAACTCCCTGATCGGTGCCCGGCGCCAGGTGTTTGCCCGGCAGCTGCTTTTGAGACCCAAGCGGGGTGATGCCACCTGGCTGGACACGGTGCCGGAACGGGTGATGCCCGGGCAGGAACGGCCTGCTGAAAGTGTGTATCATTTTCTGGTACCGGACAAAGGCATGGCCGATTTCCGGGACCGCACCGTCACTGCCCTGGTGCCGGATGAGACTGCCCAGATCAGATCCTGGAAACGCTCTTTTGTCCAGCCCTTTTCCCTGGATGATGCCCGGCAGCTGGAAGCCTTGTCCCGGGCCGTGGACGACCTGTTTGCCGCCCATGTGGAAAAATCCCGGGAACTGAGACAGAAGACCCGGGACCCCATGACCCTGTATGGCCGCCCCCCGGAAAAAGGCGCGGTCACCTCCATCCGCCAGAAAGACCGGCTGTTCGAGCGGGAACAGCTTTCCATGGGCCTGCGCCGCTCCACCCCTTACAAACGCCTGAAACTGGCCATGGACTACTGGTGCGCCCTGTGGTTCTGGCCCATGAAAAAGGCACACCTGCTGCCCACCCGGGAAGAGTGGATCAATGACATGATCAACATTCTCAAGGGCGGGGTATTTGAAACCATCCCCGGACAACAGATGACCCTGGATATGGGACTGCCGGAATCAGAGAACAAACAGCCGGCCGTGCAGATGGATCTGCCGTTTTCAACGGATCTGGGCATGGTGAATGTGGACCACCTGGTCCGGGATGTGCCACGACTTTCAGTGGTGGCGGGTCTGGCCCGCAATCTGCGGTTCATGCACTGGGAACTGGAGTTTGCCGATGTTTTTGAAGACCATGGGGGATTTGACCTGGTGTTGGGGAACCCGCCCTGGCTCAAGGTGGAATGGAACGAAGGCGGTATTATGGGGGATGCGGAACCGGAGTTTGTGCTGAAAAATTATTCCGCATCCCAACTGGCCAAACTCCGGGAAGAGGCCCTGGAGCGCTACAACCTGTTGCCCGCCTACCTGGCCGCCTATGAAGAAGCGCAGGGCACCCAGGCTTTTCTTAACGCCCTGCAAAACTATCCCATGCTCAAAGGCATCCAGACCAATTTGTACAAGTGTTTTCTCCCCCAGGCATGGATGTGGGGCAAAGGGGTATCCGCTTTTCTTCACCCTGAAGGGGTGTATGATGATCCCAGAGGGGGCGGATTCCGGCAGGAAATTTATCCCCGTCTGCGGGGGCATTTTCAGTTTCAGAATGAATTGAGCCTGTTTGCCGAAGTGGACCACCACGCCAAATTCAGCATCAATATTTATATGCAGAGGGCCAGCGACATTTCATTTCAGAACATGGCCAACCTGTACGCGCCGAAAACCATAGATATTTCAATGGCGCATGATGGCACAGGCCCGGTACCGGGGATCAAGGATGATAACGCCAATTGGAACCAGGCCGGACATCTCAGTCGAATAATTCCGGTAACGGAAAAAGCTCTCGCTCTGTTTGCAACCCTGTATGATGCCGCCGGCACTCAGGCCAATGCGGCACGGCTCCCGGCCCTTCATTCTGTGGAACTGCTGGGGGTTCTGGAGAAATTCGCGGCCCAGCCCCAGCGGCTGGGAGATCTCAAAGAGGAATACTATTCTTTAGAAATGTGGCATGAAACCAATGCCCAGACTGACGGTACCATCCGTCGAGAAACCCGTTTCCCGGACCGGCCGCTGGAGTGGGTTTTGTCCGGCCCCCATTTTTATGTGGGCACCCCATTCTATAAAACCCCCCGGGTCACCTGCACTAAAAATTCCGACTATGACGTTCTGGATCTCACCGCCCTCCCGGACGACTATCTGCCCCGCACTAACTATGTCCCGGCATGTGATCCTGGTACTTACCGGAAACGCATCCCCCGGGTGCCCTGGGGGGACAGGCGGCCTGTGACCGATTTTTATCGATTGTGTTACAGAGGGATGCTGTCACAAAGTGGAGAACGCACATTGATCGGCTCCATCGCTCCAAAGGATACCGCTCATATCAATGGTGCTCAATCAACAGCATTCCAGGATCGTGTATTGCTTCTCACAACCTTTTGCTTCAGTTGCAGTTTAATATCGGATTTCTTTATCAAAACCACAGGAAAAGCCAACCTGCATTTCCTTTGGCACTCATTTCCAGAAATTTCTGCTGACATATCACTCAAATTAAGGGGGCTTGTTATCATCTGCTTAACATCATTATATGCTGAATTCTGGAAAAAAAGCTGGACACAAATCAATGATCAGGAGAAGTGGACCAAAAACGACCCCCGCCTGCCCGACCGTTTCTTCCAAAACCTCACCCCAGAGTGGCACCGTGACTGCGCTCTGCGAACCGACTACGCCCGGCGCCAAGCCCTGGTGGAAATTGACGTGCTGGTGGCCATGGCCCTGGGCCTGACCCTGGAAGAGCTGAAAACCATCTACCGGGTCCAATTTCCAGTGATGCGACAGTACGAGGCAGACACCTGGTATGATGCCAACGGCCGCATCGTGTTCACCAACTCCAAGGGCCTCACCGGTGTGGGCCTTCCCCGCAATGCGGTCAGAGGGGAGACCTGCTACAGCCTGGATACCCCGGACCGCCGGGAATCAGGGGTTGCCCTGGGATGGAACGACATCAAGGACCTGATGAGCGGCACCATCTCCCGCACCATCATGGATGATACCCTGCCGGGCGGTCCCCGGGAGCGCACCATTACCTATACAGCCCCTTTTGACCGCTGTGACCGGGAGACCGATTATGAAATTGCATGGGCATTTTTTGAATCCCATTCGTGACTGATTGACTAAAGAGATCAATTTTATTATTCAACATATATGAAAAATACTTCAATGACAGGTTACTCAAGGATACCATGGCTGAACAGAAAGAGATGAACATATACTGTGATGAAAGCCGCCATACCTCTGATCCAAAGGATCGGTT
The DNA here is from genome assembly GCA_964397015.1 of uncultured Desulfobacterales bacterium. Lineage (GTDB taxonomy): Bacteria > Desulfobacterota > Desulfobacteria > Desulfobacterales > Desulfobacteraceae > MADRE2. Next base: position 9,650 of record CAYNHL010000122.1, read on the forward strand.
TTTTGTTATCGGGGGTATCCTCTGTCCACGGGAATCCAAACATCACATCGTCCATGAAATTCACAAATTAAAAGGCAGGTATAATGCTCAGGGGGAATTTGGATGGAAACGGCTGTCACCAAATCGGAAGGATTTCTATTGGTCGATTCTTGATCTGTTTATCAATGAAAAAGAATTGTCTTTCAGATGTATCATTGCTGATAAACAGCGGCTTGACCATGTTCAGTATAATCAGGGAGACGAAGAACTGGGTTTTTATAAACTGTATTATCAACTGCTGGTGCACTGGTTGAAACCGCAAAATGCCTATTATTTATATCTGGACTGGCAACAGAACAAAACCCAGGGAAGATTTTCGACGTTAAGGGATATTCTTCGCCGAAAACTTTCCGGACGTGCGGCAATTAGATGCCTTGAACCAGTTGGGTCCAAAAATATTCCCATGATAGGTCTTGCTGATTTGTTAATCGGTGCAGTGGGATACCGCTGGAACGGTCGAGATACCAGCCGGACAAAAGTTGATTTTTGTGATGAATTATCCCGATCACTGCACATCGATGATATGACTCGGTCTACATTCATTATTAGAAACAAGTTTGACATATTCCCTTTCCAAGGTAGACAACGTGACTGAACATCTCTGGCCTTATCTCAGATTAAAAGCGGATACAGATAAAGAACTCAAAGAAAAATACCGCAAAGTGTTCATCGAAACATATGTAAGAGACGCCAAAGGAAATGAAATCAAAATATATGACTGGAATGGACGGAGGATTCGCTTCAGTCCAAGATCCTTTGATCATGCATTTTCAGAAAGCGCTGATTATCGATTTGGAAAGGGGTATCATGATATTCCGCTCTCTAAACAAAGAGCAAGGTGCATATTATGGATTAAAGAAGCCTTGGCAGCATCACAGGGAACCATAGAAGTCAGAAGCCAATACAGAAGAGATACACGCGGCAGAAACAGAAAACGGCGGGTGGTTTTAGTTGTCGAAGAACGATATGTTGTGATCATACAGTACAGGCAAAACACTGGAGACTATCAATTTATTACCGCATTCGTCGCAGATAAAAGGACCATTCTAAAGATCAAATCAGAAGGTGGGTGGATTGAGACAAAAAAAAGCCCCAGTCTTGATGGCGACTGAGGCAAAGCCAAAATCCAAAGCCTTGGGCAAAGGATTTACCAGCTCAATATCTGAGCTTAATTTAATAATATAACCGTAAAACGCTCAGGTCAAGGGAAAAAGTGAGAAACTTTTTAAAACCCGGTGAAGTCTATACGGGAGGCACGTTACCATCATGATCACCATTGAAAAAGGCAGCACCAATGTTTACAGGGATCTGGAAAGCCCGGAAGCC
>CAYNHL010000123.1:0-10916 GCA_964397015.1 uncultured Desulfobacterales bacterium
CGCTGGCGCTCAAACAGGTTGCGCTTCTTTTCGGGCGCAGCCTTCACAATGCAAAGCCCCCCTTTTTTTCAAAAGGTCCTGTCACAGGACGCTACCGAAACACGGCCTCCCCATGTTTTCCGTCACCCTGTTGGCATATGGTAAATCCAAACACAAAAAGGGATGACCAGGTATAGATTGACAGGCATCTTGAGATTTCCGGAACCCGACCGCCGCATCGATTTTTTACATGTAATAACCCTGCTATATTCCTTTTTCAACTCATGCCAGGGGATTGTGTCGACGTGCCCGGTTCTTTCTCTGCTTTCCAGACTTCCTCAATATAGATCAGGTCTTTACTTAAAAAAACGACCTTGCCATCGCTCAATGTTTATGACATAGTCAAATACCGTGACAGGATTTTCATGACAGCATTATTGAGACAGGAAAAAATGTATCAGGAAAAAAGACCGACATGCGTGACTGTTATTGGCTGGACATGGATTATTATCGGTGGCCTCATGTGCCTTTCGGCAACTATGGCACTCCTGGGTTCCTTCATGATCAGAGAAACCGCACAGGCTGATCCGGGCATGCCCTTTATCTTCAAGATATTTCCGGTTCTCGCCATTGTTCAGATCTTTGTTGCCGTGCTGGGCCTCGTTTCAGGAATAAACTTTCTCAAACTCAAGTCGTGGACACGCGGAATGTTAGAAGCTCTGACATGGCTGCTCTTGATCTTTGTTCTGGGTTTCATGGTCTTCTGGGTTTTCAACTGGATATCCATGACATCTGATCAAGGCCTTAGCGCTTTCTCCGTCATGGGTGCAGTCATGGGCGTGTTAATAAGCGGAATTTATGGAGTCCCCCTTGGCATCATGCTCAAGTACCTGAGAGGTCCGAAGGTCAAAAACGCAATCAACGCAGTTGATGAACGAACAACGTTTTTGTCCGGCAGCTGAACAGTTTCACCAGCTATCCGGGATGTCAATTGGCCCTGCCGCTCTTTCTTTGAAGCATCTTTTGAACGATTTCTTCGAAAAAAATGAAAAACAGTGTCCTTGATTTTTCATAAGGTTCAAGATTCACCGGCTGATGATCCTGGGAAAGCCAGAATATTTTATCACACTGGTTCAACAGTTTTGTATTGCATTCCTCTGCGACAATGACCACCTTGCCGCCTTTTTGTTTTGCCGCAGTGTATACATCCTGAAAGGAGCGAAAACGTCCTGTCCTTGTAATGATTAAAAGGAGAGTGGATCCATCGATCATGTTGTCCAGGGTCACCTCGTCTGAAACAGCCATGGTGGTCTTGTTCGAACAGTTTCTGAATCTGTATTCAAAGTACCGGGCACATAGAAACGAGGGGCCGTATCCGAACAGGACAATTTTATCATGGCTGTCGATCAGTGATAACAATTCATCTGTCATTGCCGTATCGTAGGTTTCGATGAACGACCTGATCCGTTTCAATTCATCCGGGCTGTCAGTTGACTTTACTTCTTTTCCATATAAAAAATCATGATACTGCCTGTAGCTGCCGAACCCGAGTTTCTTGACAAACTTGGATATCTTTGACACCGAACACTGGCAAAACTCGGCCGCCTGGCCGATCCGAATGGCCGGCATGGTCCTGCTGTGCCTCAGCATCTGTTCATGTATCTTTTTTTCAAGCGGGTTGAGACCACTTAAATCCATGGCAATCATAAGCTTTCCAAAAAAAATGTTGTTTTTGCCGGAGTACTCTACCACGCTTTTTTGAAATGTGTAAAGTGGAGAAACCGGTCAAGAGGGTTGTGATCATTGAAATTGGGAAAATTTATATAAAAAGCGGTAATGGAAAATTTTCCATGTTATGCCTTTAATTTGGATATAAATGGAAAAAATTTCGGTTTTGTCTTGACAGCACAATTTCGTATCTTTAGTATTTCACCATGCATTCAAACAAAATAAATATTCCGGAGGTCCACAATTGGACAAGAATACCATTATTGCAAATTTAGCTGAAATCCTGACTCCTTCCCAGGTCAACACGGACAGTGAAGATCTTTACGATGCCTCGGCAGACAGGTACAAAAAGTACGCCAAGGCCAGGCGTGTTTTAGATGTTCCCATGCCTGCAGCTATCGTATACCCCGGGTCGGCTCAAGAGGTCAGCCGGGTGCTGGCCTTTTGCAATGAACACGAACTCAATGTCATTCCCCGCGCCGGGAAAACCTCGACAGAAGGGGGGCTGGAGAACTGGAAGGAAAACACCATAGTCATAGATGCACTTCATCTGGACAAGATCCTGAATATCGACGATTACAACATGCAGGCCACTGTACAGGCTGGTGTTCCGCTCCAGGAACTGGAAGATGAATTGAGGAAAAAAGGACTTACAACCGGGCACTCTCCCCAGTCAAAACCGGTGGCAAAGTTCGGCGGGCTTGTGGCGACACGAAGCATCGGCCAGCTCTCGACCCTTTACGGAGGTATCGAGGACATGGTCGCAGGGCTCGAATGTGTATTTCCCGACGGTCACATCTCGAGAATAAAAAATGTTGCCAGAAGATCCGGCGGCCCGGATATAAGGCATATCGTAATTGGAAACGAAGGTTCTCTTTGCTATATAACCGAAGTTACGGTCAAAATCTTCAGGTATTATCCTGAAAACAACCGTTTTTACGGTTATCTTGTCAAAGATATGGAGACCGGGATCAAAGTTCTGCGAGAGGTGATGGTGAACGGGTTCCGCCCTTCAGTGGCACGCACCTATTCTGAAGAGGATGCCGCCCAGCACTTCTACCACTTTTATAAAAACAGGTGCGTTCTCCTGTTTATGGCCGAGGGCCCTGAAGGCATTGTAAAGGCCACCTGCCGTGCTGTAGAAGACGCGGCTGAAAAATTCAAGGACGGTATTGTCGAGCAGGTGGACCCGGAGCTGATCGAAAACTGGTTCAACAATCTGAACTGGTCGCAAAAAGACATCGATGATGAATTCGAGGGAATGAAAAAAAACGATTCCCATGCCGGGTTCACCACGGAAATATCGGCAGACTGGGAAACCATACCCAGAATATACAACAATGTCATTGAAAGGATAAGGCGGGAATATCCACGTGCCCATGATATTACCATGCTGGGCGGTCACTCTTCCCACAGCTATATAAACGGGACCAACATGTACTTTGTATACAACTACCGCATTCACTGCGCACCCGAGGATGAAATGAGGGTGTATCACCATCCCCTGCAGAGAATCATCGTGGAAGAGACCCTCAAGCTCGGCGGTTCCATGTGCCATCACCACGGAATCGGAAAGTTCAGGAACGAGTGGACAAGGCAGGAACACGGTTCTGCCTACTACATGCTTGAAAAACTCAAAAACACGTTCGATCCAAAGGGTATAATGAATTTCGGCACCATATATCCCCGGGAAAACGGGTTGAAATACATAAGATGACACCACACTGATATGAATATTGTCTGTGCTGTAAAATTTGTTCCTGATGTGGACAGCATTACATGCGGCATCGAAGATCTATTATCGGGCGGCAGTAATGCCAGGATGATTCTCAATCCAGACGATACAAGCGCCCTGGCCTTTGCTCTCCGGGTAAAAGACAGGAATCCCGGATGCCGCATCGAAGTTGTCAGCATGGGGCCCGCCGGTGTACGCCCCTTTATGGAAGACCTGCTCAGGCATGATGTGGACAGGGCCGCCTTGATTTCCGATCCGGTTTTTGAAGACAGTGATTCTTCTGTCACAGGAAAGGTACTGGCAAGGTATATCGCCACCCGTCCCTTTGACTGTATATTGACCGGAAGCCATTCTCTGGACGGCGGAACCTCCCAGGTACCGGTACAGCTGGCCGAAAGCCTCGGCCTGGATCAAATGACGGGGATCACACGGATCGATCCCTGCCGGTTCGACAGCACAAGGGCTGTGTTCGAGGCAGAGTACGAAACAGGCGCTGCCACCTTTGAAATGGCCATGCCCGGCATACTGAGTTTAAGTGCGCAAAGCGGCTGCAAGCTTCCCTATCTCAAGCTGGCGGACATGCAGAAAGATGTTTTTGATGAACTGGTCATCATCACCAACCAGGAGCTCTGTTTTGAGGAAAACGAAATCGGGCCTGAAGGTTCCCTGACTGAAGTCATAAGGACCTGCCCCAGAACATACGCAGAAAAGAACAGTCTTGTCGTGGGCACTGACGATAAAGGCATCACCCATGTTTTCAACTTTTTAAAAAGAAAAGGTTTTCTTTGATATGAAGAAAATCTGTGTTTTCCAGGACACTGAAACCATCAGGCGCACAGCGGACCTTATCGAAGCTGCCCGGCGAATGTACGGTCCGGGGCGGTTCGAATCCCATGCAGTCGTTATGGAAAATTCCCTTGATGGTCTTACCGGCTCGTTTCACCGGATCACCCTTTTGCCCAGGGGTCTTGTGAATTTATACAACCCCCGGGGAATATGTGATATCCTGGAAGACCTGCATCAGAAAAACCGCTTTGACAGTATCCTGATTCCGGCCACAAGCCCTGGAAAAATGATTGCCGCACGGCTGGCAAAAAGGCTTGAAACAGGCCTTGTGTCAAATGTGACGGATATCATAGAAAATGAAAACGGCATTGAAATCATCCGCCCTGCCTGTTGTGGAAAAATTATGCAGGTGATCCGCCACAAAGGCAGAGGCCCGGTGATAATGAGCATAAAACCCAACATCTTTGACTATGGTTCAAAAGGACATCTGGCCACAAATGTTTCAGAATATACCGGCCGGGTGACATCTATATGCAGCGTAAAGCGCCTCGATGTCGAAAAAAACATCCGGACCTGTGATATCCGGGACAGCCGGGTGCTCATTGCGGGCGGGGGCGGTGCAAAGGACTGTTTTGAATCACTTTACCCACTGGCAGAGGCTTTGAACGCAAAGGTTGCGGCCAGCCGGAAACTGGTAGACCTGGGGATCGCGCCAAGAAACATACAGGTCGGCCAGTCCGGAAAAACGGTCTCACCGGAACTGTACATGGCCATCGGGATACACGGTACCATGCAGCATATCGCCGGCCTGCGGGATATCGAATACATCATTTCGATCAACAAAGACAGCAAAGCGCCCGTTTGCAGTATGTCGGATATTGTTGTAAAAGGGGATGCAGTTGAATTCACGGACAAACTCATGAAAAAAATTTCGACCCACAGGTCCGCAAAAAAGGAAGAACCGATATGAAACCGGCCGATTTTAACATGGACTGTTTTTCACTCAAGGGAAAAAATGCCGTCGTAACAGGCGGAAACAGCGGATTGGGGCAAACTTTCTCAGTCGCTCTGGCCAAGGCGGGTGCAAACGTCATGGCCGTCAGCATCATGGATGAGGATGCCGACACGGGTCAGTGGGTCGAAGACTGCGGCGTTGCCTACAAATACGTCTATGGCGACATCACTGCAGAAGGTAAATGTAAAAGAGTGGTGGATGAATGTGTCAATACATGGGGAAGTATCGACATACTTGTTAACTGTGCCGGTATCTGCATCAACATCGAAAAGGTGACACAATTTACCCGCAAACAGTGGGATAAAATGGTATCCGTCAACCTGACAGCCGCCTTCGAGATGACCCATGAAGCATGCAAACATATGATCGAAAGGAAAAGCGGCAAGATTGTGAATATCGCTTCTCTCTATTCTTTTCTTGGAGGACAGTGGTCTCCGGCATATGCTGCCACAAAGCACGGCATTGTCGGCCTGACAAGATCCATGTGCGATGAACTTGCTCAATACAATATCCAGGTGAACGCCATTGCCCCCGGATACTTTATAACCAGTCTGACGGAGCAGACCAGGCTGGATGAAAAACGTAACGGACAGATTTTATCCCATATTCCCGCCGGACGATGGGGCAGGACCTCCGATCTCATGGGAGCCTGCATATTTCTTTCCAGTGATGCATCCAATTACGTCAACGGAACGGTTTTAACCGTGGACGGCGGATATTTGATACGATAATTTCAAAAGGCAGCCGCTTTTTGACCATAGGAATTGAAATGGAAAAAAAATATATCATTGCAATTGACGGAGGCACACAGAGCACCAAGCTGGTCATATTCGATACGACAGGCCATGAAATCTGTTCTGAAACGGTTCAGCTTCGACCCATACATTTTTATGGCGACAACCGGGCTGAACATCTTGGCGATGACCTCTGGGAAAGCCTGAAAAAAGCCTGTCACGGCATTCTTGAAAAATTCGATAAAGACCCGGGCGACATTATCGGTGTGGGCCTGGGATCGATTCGGTGCTGCCGGGCTTTGATAAGGGAGGACGGGAACCTTGCATCCTGCGTGCAAAGCTGGATGGACCTGCGCATGGACAGCCCCTATGTACACGGGGATGACTCGGTGCGTTACGTTACCACCAGCACCGGATACCTGACATACCGGCTGACGGGGGAAACAAGGGATACCAGGTGCAACTATACGGGACCATGGCCCATAGATCCCGGCACCCTTGAGTGGTATGAAGACGGTGAGCGGTTCGATGCATATATGACTCCGAGAGAAATGCTGTTTGAACTTGTGGATCCTGCGTCGGTGCTGGGAAACGTTACTGAAGAAGCCGGCGATGCCACGGGACTTCCGGCCGGCATACCTGTCGTGTCAACGGCAAACGACAAGGCCGTTGAAGGTTTAGGCGCCGGCCTGGGCGACGACGGAACCGTTCTTGTGTCGCTGGGGACCTACATCACATCGATGATGGCAGGCGCACGGCCTGATTCCGATACAGTGAACTGCTGGAGCAACCCGGGTGCGGTTCCCGGCGAATTCCTGTATGAGAGTACCGGCATCCGCAGGGGGATGGCAACTGTCACCTGGGTAAAAGAACTTCTTGGTTCCGACATCGTCGAGGCGGCAAAGAAAAAGAATCTATCGCCCGAGGATTATCTCAGTATTCTCGGCGCGAATGTCCCGGCGGGATGTGACGGGCTTTACACGGTTCTCAACTGGCTGCCGCGGCCCGGCCGCCTCCATGAACGGGGAATAATGATAGGGTTTAACAACAAACACAAGGGACCGCATATTTTCCGCTCCGTTCTGGAAGGCATCGCCCTGACCATGAAAAATCACACCCAGGCCATGTGTGATGAAATGGGCGCAAAACTTGACAATATAATAGTCAGCGGCGGCGGTTCGAACTCAGAACTGTTCATGCAGATCTTTGCAGATGTCTATGGTGTCCCTGCCCACAGGAATGAAGTAAACGGTTCGGCAAGCATGGGCGCGGCCATTTGTACCGCCCTGGCCTTGGGCATCTACAGGGACAGGCAGCAGGCCGTTGAAAACATGGTGCGGCTAAGAGATACCTTCACGCCGTTAAAAGAAAATGCAGAACTCTATCGTAAAATCAATAAAGAGGTCTACCAACATATTGTCCCAGTTACCGACAGCCTGCTGGTGAAATCAAGCCAGATCTTGAACAACCGGGGATAAGTGTCGGGGCAGTTAACTTTTGAAAGTGGCGCCTTTGCCGGGTTCGCTGTATACATTTATAAAGCCGTAGAGTTATTGCATGTAAAAAATCGATGCGGCGGTCGGGTTCCACAGCAGCAGGTTCATGAAATCTCAAGATGCCTGTCAATCTATACCTGGTCATCCCTTTTTGTGTTTGGATTTACCATATGCCAGTATCCCTCCCGGCAAGCAGAATGGACGGAGAATGCCAAAAAATCAGCATCTTGCGTCCATATCGTGCAATCATGTTTTTTTGCAGCAGCAAGGATTATACTGTCTGCCATAGGAAGATTGTGATGTAAGCTGAGCTTTGATGCTTCAATAGCTAAACTCTGTGTCAGTTCAATTATACGGCCTTTTTGCATAGCAGCTATTGCTTGCAAAGCATCATTTTCAGTGCTTTCACGAAGTACAACTTTAAATACTTCATAAACTGTAATTACCGGGACTATCAAAGCATTTTCATCTTTGATGGGAATTGAAAAAGAGTCAGCGTTTGGTCCATCAGAAAAATATTCAAGCCATGCGGACGAATCAATTATATTCATACCCGATCCCCCTCACGAGAGAACTCTATGTCAATTCCTTTCAGAAAACCGCGCAGCTCGGAAATATCACGGTCAGGTATCAATTCAATACGATTATCATACTCAATTACATGCATCCTTTGACCAGGTTTGAGTTTTAATGTTTCTCTGACTGCCTTAGGGATAACGATTTGATATTTAGGTGATACAATGACAGTTTGCATGTCGATCTCCAATCGATTGATTTTTTGTTTTACAATAATACTATCGATGAAGAATGTCAATAATTCAGAAGCATGACATTGAATTCACAGGCCCGCGCTGTTTGCGGATTCAGTGGAATACCTGGTTATAACCGCTTTTTGAAATTCCTATGATATTGACCTGCTTCACCGCTTATCACACCAATCATTATAGGAGCCACTAAAATTATAGAAAGATGGGTAAAGTGAAATAAGCCAAAAGTGAATTCTTTTAAATTAGTAGAGAAAAGAAAATATTTTAAGGTGAAGCACAGAGCTACTACAATAAGTGCATTTACTGCACCTCGGCCATTTGCAAACCAACCTGCTAAATATCCAGGCAAAGTCACAATAAGAGAAGAAAAAATTGTTGAAAGTAGAATCAGAAAAAACGAATTAGTAGCTCCAGCCCTTGTCTCCGGGCTACCATAATAGAGAAAACTTCCTAAGAATTCTTGGGAAAAATTACATCAAAGCAACAACAATGATGGTATGACTATATGGTTCAAAAGTTTACGGGTGGCGGGAATCTTATCCTTTTAGAAATCGAACGTCAATATGGTTATGTCTGGGTTAATATGATATGATAAAAAGTTGCAACTATCAATGAGGAAGGTCAATGTCCAAAATAAAAAAACCTTGGAAACCAGCGAAGAAATCGCTGAAAAACAATCAAAAACAACCCTTGTCCAGGCAGTCCCATCCTTTTCTGGCGCAGGATCCCGAAGCTGTGGCGGGCCAGTTCCACAACCTGCCTGTTAAGAATTTCTCCGAATACGGGGTCTATTTGAGCTTTGGACAGGATCGGGTGCTTTTGCCCAATAGATATGTGCCCAAGGGCATTGCGGTGGGCGAAGAGATCCGGGTCTTTATCTACAACGATTCCGAGGACCGGCCCGTGGCCACTACCCTGGAACCGGCAGGTGTGGTCGGGGAAATTGTCGCCCTCAAAGTCAAGGACACGGCGGCCTTTGGCATCTTCATGGACTGGGGCCTGGAAAAAGACCTGCTGGTCCCCCGCAGTGAACAGCAGGGGCGGATGGAACCCGGTGAAACCCATCTGGTGAAAATCTGTCTGGACAAATCCTCCCAACGGATCTACGGGTCCACCCTGTTGGAGGAATTATGTCCCAAAGATTCCCGAAAGCTTGCTTCCGGAATGGCTGTTGATCTTATCATTCACAGCATATCCCCTATCGGGTATACCGCACTTGTCAACCAGGCCTGCCTGGGTATGCTTTATAAAAATGAAACCTTTGAGGACCTGGTAATCGGGGACCGGCACCGGGGTTATGTCGTCCAGGTCCGGGATGACGGCAAGGTGGACCTGGCCCTGAAGCAGCCGGGTTATGCCTCGGTGGAGGGTTCGGCTTTGAAAATCCTGGAAATCCTGGAGGCCGGTGACGGATTCAGCCCCTGCCACGACAAAAGCCGTCCTGAAGATATCCAGTCCGCATTTTCCATGAGCAAGAAGGAATTCAAGCGGGCCGTAGGCAGTCTTTATAAACAGGGGCGCATTACCCTGCACAAGACTGACGGGATTCGCCTCAAGTAAAAGCAGCAGGCTGAACGGGTCAAGGCTTATAGATTCCACGTGGCAAAAAAATACGGTACAAATATCGCAACTGCAGAGTTATACACCTTTTGCTTTTTTTTCAAACCAGTCTGCTACAGCCTGTTCGACTCTTGCCAGCCTTTCGGATGGAACAAGGGTACGGCAGATCGACTCCACATATCCGCGGTCTTTGACCTGCTGCAGGGCCGGCATAAAATTGATGTCAAAGACCCATCCGATCTGGAGTAGTTTGAAATCATTAAGGTTTTTTACTTGACGGGCTTCCACGATTTTTCCCTTCATCACATTGTCATACACTTGGTCTGAGATGCCGGGGGTGTCGGGCAGGCCAAGTTCAATTGCCGGGTTGTCATCACCATTCCGGCGATGGTAATGGTCAATAAGCACCCGCCAGATATCCAGCTTGTCAGCATCTCGAAGCATCCTGGCATAAAACAGGCATTCCCTGGTTTCGTCCCCGGGCAGAGACGCACGGTTATGATATGATATTACCCGGCACACCAGATCCGCCCTGGCAGCGGGCAGGTAATCAAGCACCTGGTGCTGCCGCAGTATTTTCACCCCCAGCTCGGCATGATTTTCTGACTTGTGATCCACAAATGTGCGGTACCGGGCATATTGTTCAAAGCGGCCGATATCGTGAAACAAAGCGATAACGGTTGCCAGATGCAGGGCTTCGTCATCCAGGTCAAGATTTTGTGCAATCCACTGGATTTCCTTGACAACTCGTTTAGAATGATCCTTTTTCAGCCGGATATTTTTTACCACATCAGACGCCGCATCTCCTCCGGCCGTGAATCCGGCCACATACTGATCAAACCATTTTTTATAACGGCAGACACCGTTTCTGGAAGAGTTTGCACTGTTACTGCACAGTATGCATATCGGTTTTTGCATCTTATATCCCCAATAATTCGAATATTTTGATTCCGTGACACAACACTGTGTAAAACATGACTGCATGTAAATGTCAAATTAAACGAAACCATCAGAAACCCTGGTTGCTTTTGATCAGTTCCTCATGATGGTGAGGCCGTGTTCCGGTGGTGTCCTGTGACAGGACCTTTTGAAAAAAAGGGGGATTTTGCATTGTGA
>CAYNHL010000124.1:0-10850 GCA_964397015.1 uncultured Desulfobacterales bacterium
TATCAACGAGGAGGCGCTCTATGAATAAAGTCAGACCGTCGGCGGAGCAGGTGTCCATGTATCTGAAGCGGTGGGATTCATTGGACAATTATGTACTGCAGGAGAGCAGCCTCAGAAAACTGTTCGCTGAGACATACCCCCGAAATATCGATATGGATGATGTCCTGATCAAGGTCTGTTCGCTGAACGACTTTTACAGCACCAACATTTTTTCACCGTTTACTGTTGCCCAACACATAGTCGATCTGGACATCGACCAACGCCTCGGCAACCGGGATCTGACTCTCGTAAACGACATTGCTGTGGTTAAGGTTAACGGCCAGAAGACCATCAATTTTTATTCGTTTGCCACCAAATATTGCAGCCACCATTTCCCGGAGGACTATCCGATCTATGACAGCTTTGTGGAAAAGATGCTCATGCACTTCAAGCGGGTGGATAAATTCTATAAGTTCAAGAAGGACGACCTGAAGCACTATCCGACATACCACGCAATTCTGATGGAGTTCAGCAGGTTCTATGGGCTGGAATGCTTCACCCTCAAAGAGGTCGATAAGTACCTCTGGCAGGCGGGCAAAGAATACTTTCCCAAGCAATACTGACCGCTGGAAATCCGAATAAATATCACTTCCCGAAACCTGCGAGAGACTTTTGGTTTGTGAAAACGGGTGGTTTGACCCGACCATTTGAGGTCTTAACACAACCGAAAAATACCGTCATTTGGCTAAATGCTTAATCTGAAAGGATATCTGTAACAGGACGCGTGTCGGACCCTGTCCGAAGAAAACAGAGAATACCGCCCCAAACAGAGAATGAACGTGGGGAGAATGGAGAGAATCTGGTGGCTGGAGAGAGGTTCCGGAAAGATGTCAAAACGGCCGAAACCCTTTGAATACAAGGGGAAAAAGAAAACCCGTCTACCCAGAGGATTACTCTGGAGAGACGGGTTGTCACCATAAAAATGGTGGAGGCGGCGGGAGTCGAACCCGCGTCCGAACATAGTCACACCAGGCTTCTACATACTTATCCTGAACTTTGGAATTGGCTGGTCCAGCCCCTTCAGGACGGGTCCGGGCCAGTATAGCCTGAAAAAATTCAACCTGGCAGGATCAGGCATCCTGACAAGGCGGTTCTGCATTGTCGACGCCCTGATCTGAAATCTGCAGAAAGGATCTCAGGAGGACGGCAGCGGCTTAAGCAGCTACTGCGTAGTTATAATCGTCTGCGATTATGTTTATGCTTTGCATGGATTTACGAGTTCGCAAAAAACTCGGTATGCTACCTTGGCGCTCGATATCTCCGTCGAAACCGTTTCGCCCCCAAATTGTAAAAGATCATTTACATTCAATAATAAGCCTGAACAGGCAAAAAGTCAAGATTGTTCAAAGAACCAGGATCAGGAATATTTTTTGCGCTCCCGGTCCAGATCCCGCTTGATATCCTTTTGCTTGATGGTTTCTCTCTTGTCGAAAAGCTTTTTTCCCTTGGCCAGTCCCAGCAGGATCTTGATATGGCTGCCCTTGAAATATATCTTCAGCGGAACGAGGGTATAGCCACGTTCATTTACCTTTGCGGACAGCTTTCCGATCTCCCGCTTGTGCAAAAGGAGCTTACGCGTCCTCATGGGCTCGTGGTTGTCATAATGGGCATGTGAATACGGGGAGATATGCAGGTTTTTCAAGATAATTTCCCCGTTCTTGATATCTGCGTACGCATCCTTGAAACTGACCCTGCCCTCGCGTATGGATTTGACCTCGGTGCCCTGAAGGACAATACCGGCCTCGAATTCATCGTCTATAAAATAATCATGCCGTGCTTTCCTGTTAACGGCAACGGGTTTTGTAAATGAATCTGCCATTTTATGATATCTCGTCTCCGTTAGAAGGCAGAACATGACTGTAGTGATGGTGAACATATTCGAACACCTGCCTGGCGCTCTGAAATGCCAATATCTTCTCCATATGATTTTCAGCCTCCTGTGCACTGATTTTACGCACTACCTGCTTGATGACTGGAATCGCACCCGGGTTCATGGACAGCTCCCTGAGCCCCATACCCACAAGAAGGGGGATGTTGATGGGATCTCCTGCCATTTCCCCGCAGATGGCAATATCGATTCCGTTCCGGAAGGCAGCGTCGATTGTCATCTTGAGCATTTTCAACACAGCCGGGTCCATTGGCTGGAACAGATGGGCAACCTGCCTGTTGCGCCGGTCGATGGCCAGGGTGTACTGAATGAGATCATTGGTACCGATACTGAAAAAATCCACATGGGCTGCCAGGGCATCTGCCATCAGCACGGCGGACGGCACCTCGATCATGATACCTAAAGGAACGTTGTTGTCAAATGCTTTTTTTTCCCGGGTCAGCTCTTCTGTTGCACGCGCAATGATTTCTTTGACCTCCAGGATCTCTTCAACGCAGGATATCATGGGAATCAGCAGTTTGATATTGCCAATGGCTGCGGCTCTGAGGATTGCCTTGATCTGGGTTATGAACACCTCCTGGTTATCGAGGCAGAACCGGACCGCGCGCTGTCCAAGGGCGGGATTTTCTTCTTCCACGTGATGAAGGACAGGATTGACCTTGTCTCCGTTTATATCCAGGGTACGGATCGTGACCGGGTGACCGTTCATCAGTTCCACCAGTTCCCGGTACCTTGCAAGAAGTTCATCTTCAAACGGAAAGCGCTTGAGATCGAGATACAGGTATTCCGTACGGAACAGTCCGATCCCGCCGGCACGGTTATCCTTGACGGAAACCACCTCTTCCACAAGCTCTATATTGGCCATCAGATCCAGGGTATGGCCGTCGGTAGTGGTTGCCGGCAGGTGGCTCTCCCGTTCGATACCCGCCCGGTAGCGTTCGAACCGGGCTATGCGCTCCTCATACCTGAAAAGGGTATCTTCGTCAGGATTGATGATTACCACCCCTGCCGAGCCGTCCACGATCAGGATATCATCGGTTTCGATCCGGGAAGTGGCAGTGCCGAGCCCGAATATGGCCGGAATTTTCAAGGACTTGGCAATAATGCCTGTATGGGAGTCTTTCCCGCCCCTGTCAGTGATGAATCCCTTGATGGTTTCAAGCTGGATCTGGCTGGCATCGGCAGGGGACAGGTCATGGGCCACGAGGACGACCCGCTTGTTGATTTCGGAAATCTTGACATCCTGTGCCCCTACCAGGTAGGCCATGATCTTGTCAGAAACCTGGACAATATCGGTTACCCTGGATTTCAGGTAATCGTCATCAACCTGTTCGAACATTGCCTGGACAACCGAGGACACCTTTCTCAACGCCCATTCGGCATTGATTTTTTCAGAGGTAATGGTATCGATGGTCCTGCCGTAAAGCATCTTGTCCTTGAACAGGGCCAGGTGAGCCTCCAGTATATTTAGATTCTCGGAAAATTCTTCATCCAGGGACTCGATGATGGTGCCATGCTCCTGCTTTGCCCTGGCCACGGCAGTTTTAAACCTGTCGATCTCGGCCGGCACACGGGACGGCTCGATTGTGTACCGCTTGATTACATTGACCCCTCCCCTGTCTACAAGGTAGGCCTTTCCTATGCAGATACCGGGGGCTCCGCTTATCCCTTTGAGTGTAATCTGGCCGGTATCAGGTATTTTCATGGCCAGGGTCTCCGAATCCTGATTCAAAAAAAGTGACGATCTGGTCCAGTATTTCCATATCTTCCTGTGTTTCTATCTCGACAATTACTTTTTTATGCTGCACACAGCCCAGCGACAGAATCTCTATCACATTGGCGGCATCCACCCTTGACGACTCGTATTCAAGCCATACAGTTTTTTTTGCATCACCGGCCATCCGGGCTATCCGGGCCGCAGGCCGGGCATGGATCCCCAGCTCGCTGACAACGGTGGTCTTTTTTTTCAACCGGTTTGAAGGGCTCACTTTTGTATCCTGACAACAGTTCAAAAATGCTACTTCTATCCTTTTCAGAAGAAAAAGTCAATCAGCTGCCGGTCTCAATTGACGGGCAGGACAAACTGTGATAGAAGGTGCGCTTATTATATCATGGAACCTTGAGTGTATTCCACATAGGCGGTTCTTTTTTTTCAACCATCTTTTTTTTGGATACCGGCGCATGAAAGAGCAGTACATTATTGACAGTTTCAAGAGCGGAGAAGCCTGGCGGCTGTTCAAGATAATGGGTGAGTTTGTGGAAGGAATCGACACCCTCCATGACATTGGCCCCGCGGTATCGATTTTCGGATCGGCCAGGGTCGATCCCGGAAACGTTTATTACCGGAAAGCATATGACATTGCATCCTTATTTGTGAAAAAAGGATTCGGCGTAATTACCGGCGGCGGTCCCGGAGTCATGGAAGCAGCCAACAAAGGCGCATCGGATGCCGGCGGTATCTCGGTCGGACTGAATATAACCCTGCCTTTTGAACAGGTTCCCAATTCCTATGCCACCACCCAGATGGAGTTCAACTATTTTTTCGTCCGCAAGTTCATGTTCGTGAAGTACGCTCAGGCCTATATTGCCATCCCGGGCGGATTCGGCACCATGGACGAGCTGTTTGAAGCCCTGACACTGCTCCAGACAAGCCGCATAAAGCCCTTTCCCGTCATCCTGGTCGGTACCGAATTCTGGGGGGGTCTCGTGGACTGGATCAAGGACAGGCTGCTGGCTGAAAAAATGATCTCAAAAGACAACCTGGATATTTTCCATGTGCTGGATGATCCGGAGCAGATAGTTCAAACCGCCATCACCTGCATGAACAGAGAATAAAGCCACCCTCCCCTTTTTTTACCGGATCAGGCGTTTTGAAAAATAATAGACGCTGTTTTTCGGCAGGGTTTCCACGAGAAGCCTTGACTTGAGGTCCTGTTTGAAATCCGCCATGGAATCGAAACCGGTGCCGCTGTCATGTGATTTGCAGAACATCTCTCCCCAGGAATTGTAGAATATGGCGGTATAGTGGATCACTCTCTCCATCTGCCTGGCTGTATAAAAATTTATGGAAACGAAAAGGTTCTGGATGGTCTGGGGTTTCAGCAGGGTATCCATGGCCTGCTCCCTGGCGAGCACCGGGGTGAAAAAATCATGCATGGCCTGGAAAAGTTTTTTGATGTCATTGAACGTGACACAGGAAACGTTTGGCATCATGTTGACTACCGTTGTCCTGGTGTAAAGTTTGTTGTTGATCAGCCACGCCCCTATTTCTTCGAGTTTGGCAGCCTGGATCAAAAATTCCTCTTTTCCCCTGGCAGGCCTGTTATGCAGTTCCCAGTGTCCTTCCTCGGAGTTTGTGCCCTTGACAAAAGTCACGTACAGCCCCTGGAAATGACTGTCGCTGCGTGACACCAGAAGCTCTTTGCCCACTTTTCCCTCCTGCCTGGAAAATTCGATGTATATTTTCCGGGTCAAGATTGTCCTGTCTTCCGGGGATATGGAGGCTGTTTTCTGGGATTGCCGGTCAATCGCCTGGTTGACGGTTTTGTATTTTTTCACCATATACTGCTTTATGGTGGAGGACAGCCTTGCAATATTGCGGTATTCCCATGTCTTGAAACTGCCTATTTCAAAAATTTTTGATTTGTCCCACCCCCACTTGTCCATGCACCGCTTGAGCAGGATTTTCCGCAGGCCGAACACCGTGTTTTCAATATCGGAATCCCTGGATATCCCGAGCTTGAGAAAAAAGCAGGTCAAAATAATATTTTTTGACACCTTGTCATCTATCTGCTGAAAATAATCCAGAAGGTTTTCCAGCAAGATGATGTAAGAGTCGTTCTGTGCCAGACGAAGATGCGCTCCTGAATTCATCCATTCGTCCTTGTACTTGTTGCACAGCAGCGGTTTTTTCCCGTATTCGAACAGGTATTTCTCAAGCAGTGCCATTTTCAATACTGATTTGAACGGGCTCTGGAGCCATTTGAACATCTGCCAGATCGATGCCCCGAAATATTCTCTTGAAGAAATAGCATGGATATCCCCTAGATCGATATACCGGGCAACAGGCTTGTCGAGCATGATCCTGTTCAAAATCATGTCATAATAATGGACACTGATGGAATTGGGCAGCACCGACCATAACGGGATTTTCCCAGCGACGTAGATCATAGTCCGGTAGAACTCCTCCTTGAGTATCCTGGACTGGGCTGACCCGGAACTTTCGAGGGTCGAGTCTCCGAAATCATTGTGTTTCGCCCTCGGGATATCCACTATAAAGAATGTCACCTTGGTCTGAAATTCGGAGAGGGCGAACTGTTCGAGTTTCTGCAGTTTCTGCTGCAAAAGTTTCATGTCACCGGGGCTGAAGCGGTTTTCAAAAACACAGATCCAGTAATCGATGTCTGAATGAATGGTCTGGGCAAGTGACCCGGTGCTGCCGATGGTGAAAACCCCTTCAATCAGGCTGTCGAGGTTACGCCTGACAACTACGGCCTGGGTTCCTAAATACCGGGCTGCCCGTTTCTGGGTCTCGATCGACGGCAGAAATCCGCTGATACCGGAAGGGGTGGCGGGATCTATCGGACCTGATCCGGCAAATTCCAGGTTTTCGTGAATCAGCAGGGGCATAATTTCGAACAGGTCGGCCTGTCGGGGTTTGAAAATATCAAATGCGGTCAGCAGGCTCAACTTGTTCTGCTTTAAAAATTTGAGTTCGCCGTAATGGATGAATTCCATGAAGATCAGCATGTTTATCTGGTCTGCAAGTCCCTGGTTCAATTCAGGTATGTCGGCGATTTCGAGCTGGAACTGCCGGGCATTGTAGTCTATATGATCCGACCTGTAAACGTTGTCGGAAGACGGGGGAAACCGGGAGAACCTGGCCCTGACCCCTGTAAAGTCGGCCTGGTTCAGATTCGAGTTGACAAATGACACCGCGGATATCCTGGCATAGGCAAAAACCGCGTGGGAAAAATCCGTATTCACGAACGAGTCGTTCGACAGCACACAGGCGGCCAGGCAGACATCCACCATAGAGGCGTGATTGAAATTGCAGTTGTACATCTGTGCTCCCTGGAAACTGCAGTCATCGAAAACGGCCTCCTGTGCATTGACATCTATGAAAACCGCATTGTCAAAGCATACGGATTCAAACCGGGCACGGCTCATGTCCACTTTGTAAAAAAGGGTCTGTTTGAAAAACACCCCGGAAAACAGCGATTCACAAAAAGAGGTGTTTTCGACGATCTTCCGGTTGTAAAACAGGAAGGGGCCTGTAAATTCCCTGCCGGACAGGTCCTGGCCCGCGAGTCCGTCCGGGTGAAGCACAGGGTCTTTATCGGCAGGTTTTTGGAACATGTTTTTGATTTTTTGTACCCGGGCAGTGGTAAAGACCCCCTGGCGCTGCTTTTGAATCTTCAGTCTGTGTTTTTTGATCCGCTGGAGATAAATATCGAATTCCGATTCAATGTTGGTTTTTTCTTTGCTCAGCAGCTCCTTTGTTTTTTCTATAAGATCGATGGCTTCCATTCGAAGCGCGTCGGAGGAATTGGTTTCATAGGTCTTGAAAATGCTGACGATCCGCTCCGGCCGTTTTTTCAGCAGCCCCAGGATACATGCCATGTTGATATCGAAATGGGCCTGAACATATGGAGTCTTGTGCAGGGCCATATCCTGGATAAAGAAAAAAGAAATCCTGGACAGCCGGGCAATTTCCTCGAGGATATCCTGCATCAGTTCCGGCCGGCCGGCCTTGACCGCTTCAACCACAGGATACAAAGGACCGCGGCTGGATACGACCAGGGCCCTGAAAGCCGGCAGGGCCTCGTTTCTGTCTTTGGTCAACACAAGCTGCATAAGCTGGGGAAAAAGGTCGGCATATGTCCCCTGGGAGGAATCTTCGATAACGTTGTACGCGGCAATTCTTACCGGCATCTCTGGTTCGTCTTCCAGGATACCGGCAAGAGTGCCGGAATCCACACGGGTGGTGAGCATGGACAATGCCTTAACGGCATTTACCCGGGTATCCGCATTTTTTGAGACCAGCTCCATTCTTTCCAGCTGGTCAGGGTCCCTCAGTGAATAGGACAAGTTGTTCAAAAAGGGATCCGCGTCCCGCTTCATGTCAAACAAAAAAGCGTAGAAAGCGATCACTGCTTTCCTGGATTTCACCGTGCCCAGTATGTTTTTGAATTCAAACCCGAATTTGATACGAATGGCAGGCCGGCTTTGTATATATTGTTCAACAAAGGCCAGCTTGCCTGCATCCGGGATCGTGTGCATAATTTTTTTCAAGACGGCGGTGGACAGATCACCCTTATACAAAAGTTTGAAGGCATAATACGGCCCATGGCCTCCGATTTCCAGAAGTGTCTTGAAATAAAAATTAATATCGGCCAGGGAGATTCCGGTAGTGATCCTGGCATAAATTTTACCTGCCGTCAGTACCGATTCCTGCAATGCGGCGGGTTCCGGCTGCCTGTACCTGGCATCGAGCATCTCGTCGAGCTTGATTTTCACGGCGGCAAGGGATTCTCTGGCCAGGTTCCGGAACGAATAATGCTGGGCATCGAGCCCGGCCAGGACCGGCAGAATGCCCTGGGAAGGAGCAAGTTCCTGCGCCAGGCGGATCAGGTGATCTTTCTGCCCGGAATCAGCTGCTTCCCAATCCTGTTCAAATGTATTGACATTGAAGTCAATCGGGCCTTCAGCCATGTAAATTAATCTTCCTTTGAGCTACATGCCCTGAAAACGTTTGCAAAGGCATCTTCTCCCGACTTTTTATCCCATGACAGATCGACAGATCATCCCTGCAGCAGGTTACTTGAGCTTGAACTTTTCCATCAGTTTCCCGAGCAGACCGGACACCGTGGCCAGTTCAAGGGCAATGGTGTTCACAGTGCTGCTGCGGTCCGAAATTTCCGTTGCAGAGGCGGAGACCTTTGCTATATTCTCTGCGACTTCTGCGGCAACCTGGGAACTCTGGGCAACGTTTTCCGTCACTTCGGCCACCCCAAGAGAAGCCTGGGAAACATTCCGGGCTATTTCGCTGGTCACGGCGGATTGTTCCTCCACAGCGGTTGCAATGGAAGAAACGATATTATTGACATCATCTATCACCTTGGTGATTTTTTCGATTTCAGCAATGGTCTCGCTGCTCGATTTCTGCATCCGGTCTATTTTCTCACGAATCTCAGTGGTGGCGGCTGCTGTCTGGTTGGCCAGGTCTTTGATCTCATTGGCCACAACGGCGAAGCCCTTGCCGGCTTCTCCTGCCCGGGCGGCCTCTATGGTTGCATTGAGGGCCAGCAGGTTGGTCTGTTCCGAAATATCCGTAATGGTGGCAGTCACCTGTCCGATTTCCGTGGCAGCCACACCAAGGTCCGTGACTTTTTTCGAGGCCATGGCGGCCTGGGCCACTGCGTCAGCCGTAATGGTCCTCGACTGTTCCGAATTCCTTGCAATCTCCATGATGGTACTGCTCATTTCTTCAGCAGCCGCAGAAACCGAATTCACATTGGCCGCGGTTTCTTCCACTGCAGCGGCCACGTTGTTCATGTTGCTGCTCATTTCCTCGGCGGCCGCTGCAACTGAAACCGCCATCCCGGATGTTTCCTCCGATTCTGACGACATATCGGCCGATGCACCGGTCAGGTTGCCCGACGAGGTGCTCAGGGTGGTGACACTTTCACGTATTCTGTCTATCATCTGGCGAAGGTTACCGTTCATTTTGTTCAGTGCCAGGGCCAGAGTCCCCATTTCATCGCCCTGGTGGATAGTCAGATCCCGGCTCAGGTCACCACCTGCCATTTTTTCGGCAAAATCGACTCCAAGGGTGATGGGCCGTGTAATGGAACGGGTCACCAACACAAAAACAAGGCAGGCCAGGCATATTCCCAGCAGAACTATAAGGCCGGCGTTGATCATCCTTTTTTTCAGCGCTGCGTCCGCAGCATCCAGCGACTGGATCACCTCAAACGCTCCATGGATTTCACCCGCTTTCCAGTTTTCAAATTTTCCGCCTGTGGGATCCCTGCCGTCCTCCCGTCCCCACAGGGTTTTGGACTGGGACGGATCTCCGTGGCATACCAGGCAGACACTGGACAGCCGGACCGGCAGAAAATAACGAACTGAATTGCCGGCTTCATCGATCACATAGTATTCATCCAGGTTTTCCTGTTTCATCTTTTCCAGCGCCGGTCCTTCAATCCTTGTATCCTGACCGTAATCCGGTTCATTTTCCGGATTACGTGGATCGAACTTGGGTACCCTGAAAGTGTATCCACCCTGCTTTGCCTTCCGCATGGCGGATTCCCAGGCTGACACCACGGGAATGGCGGCCATGACTTTTTCTGTCTCCCCTGCCTTTGCCCATTCTTTGACCTGATCTGTAGAAAAAAGGCCCAGCCGCCACTTTTCCTCCATCTCGTCACGGACCGATTCCGAGATCAGACAGATGGCCCGGGCTTTTTCCACGAACGACTTTACCGTCTGGTCACGGTCACTTTGATAATAGAGAAAAAACAGCACTCCCACCAGGATAATGGTGGTTCCGATACCCACTGACAAAAATTTGGCCATGATCGGCAGGTCCAAGAATCGCTTCACATCCCCTCCTGTACGATAACCAGCGTGATAACAGACAAACCCGTGATTAAAAAATACCGTACCAGCAGCAAAATCCTTTGTCAAACAATAAAACCGGCGGGACTGCGGCTGCAGGCTCATTACATGCAGAAAATCAATGCGGCGGTCGCATCCCGTTTAAAAGGCAATCACCATAAATGAATCATGACCTGTTATTGGGAATTTTGAAGTTTATATTGCCAGTCCCCCTGTTTTTCAATATAGTTTTAAAATAAATCCTCAACTTTCGGACTTCAACTATGATGCCCGGGGTCAGGCTTGTTTTATTGTGTTTTTA
>CAYNHL010000125.1:0-10843 GCA_964397015.1 uncultured Desulfobacterales bacterium
TGTCGATAATTTCCATTACCCGCAAAGGGTCCATGTCGCTTGAAACCCCCATGATCAGTATCGGGAAGGACGCCAGATCGAATTTTCTCAGCCTGGGCCGTTCCGCATCGTCCGGAAGCCTCGGGATAACCCTGTCCAGGCGCTCCCTGATATCGTTGGCAGCTTCATCCAGGTTGGTGCCCCATGAAAATGATACCCGGACACTGCTCTGCCCTTCGGCAGACACCGAGGTCACTTCCTCCACGCCCGGAACCGCGCTCATGGCCTCCTCGACAGGACGGCTGATCAATTCTTCCACTTCCTCGGGGCCGGCGTTTTCATATCCGGTGGAAATACTGAGCGTCGGATAGGTGATGTCGGGCATCAGGTCAATGGATAGCCGCATCAGGGAAATCGTGCCGAGAATGATGACTATCAGATACGCCATGACCGTCAGGACCGGGCGCTTGACTGAAAACGAGGAAATACTCACGATTTTTCTTTTCCTTCCTCTAAATCCTGCTCCGGAAGGACAATCGCCTGCCCGTCTTCAAGGAGGTGATGTCCGAGCGTAACCACCTGGCCCTTGATGTCCGGTTCGATGATTTCGGCTTCAAGGCCTTCCACAAAGCCCACCTTCACCGGGACGAACCTTGCCTTCTGACCGGAGGAACCGACGATGAAAACCCCCTGGACATCGTTTCTTTTGACCAGGGCCGCCACGGGCACCACCGTCACGTTGTCGTGGACGTCGAATTCTATTTCGACCGTGACAAACATGCCTGGTTTCAGCAGCCTGTCTTCATTGGTCATTTCAATTTCCACACGCGCTTCTCTTGATTTTTCCTTTAAAACAGGGGCAATGCGGACCACTTTCCCCTTAAAGGAGTTTCGGGGGAAAGCGTCCGCGGTAATGAACGCTGTCTGGCCTTTATTGATTTTTGGATAGTCCCGGCCTGCAACATGGGTCACGACAATCAGTTTTTCAATGTTGAGAATCGATACGATAGGTGTGTTCGGCGCCAGCATGGCCCCTTCATCCACAAACCTTTCTCCGACCACGTAATCGGTGGCAAGGTTTTCAGGAACCTTGATCGTGGCGTGGGAAGCCCTTATTTCAGCGGCTTTGAGGGCGGCTTCCCTCTGGGCTATCTGGGCGCTGGCCACCTTGAGTTTTGCCTGCTGGATCTTGAACTCGGATTCTGCAGCATCGAGCTGGGACTCGGAGGCTATCTTCTTTTTCCGAAGAGCCCTGGTCCTCTCGAACTCTCTTTGCGCATTTTCCAGTATGTTCCTTCTTTCCTCGAAGTTGGCCCTTGCCACGGCCAGTTCGGCTTCGGACTGGATAACCTGCTGGCTGTATTCATCCTTGTCCAGCATGGCGACCAACTGCCCGGTTTTAACAATATCCCCGATATTCACCTGCAGACTTTCAAGACGTCCGGCTATCTTGGGAGCAACCACAAATTCGGAAAGCGGGTGCAGTGATCCGGTAAAATGTCCCATCTCCCTGATGCTGTCTTTTCTGACAGGGGATGCCTCCACGGCAACGGGCATCTGCCGGCGCTTTGGCCCTGCCGTCTTTGTGTCTTCAAAACCTTTTTGATAAATCTGCCAGAATAAAATGCCCAGCCCGGACAGAACGATAATCGTCATCACCGACTTTTTTTTCATTCACACACCCTGAAAAAGTTACCATAATTTAAATGCCAAAGATCAGTAAAACACAAATTGCCGCCAAATTCCATCAAAATCATTCACATATTCCTTCTCGAACCATATTTTTTTATTGCATTGACTATCGATATAAGGCAAAGTAAAAAATATGCTCAACATACTGAAAAAAAAGACAAAGGTCTTTTTGCTTTTCAGTGCCATCCCTTTGGAGCATAGCTGTCAGGACCGGAGAATGTTCTTGTCCGGGAAAGGAGAATCATGGGCCGTTACCTGAAAAATATTTTTAAATCCAGAATTTTATTTTTTCTGCTGGTTGCTTTCAGCCTGACTTTATTGAAACCGTTGTCAGGCATGACGGCGGATATGCAGGTTTCAGCCGGAAATGGCCACACTGTGGGCCTTAAGACAGACGGTACCGTGGTGGCAGTGGGGCGCGACTACGATAACGAGACCAGTGTTTCTGACTGGACCGGTATCACCAATGTGGCTGCCGGAGGATTGCACACGGTGGGGGTCAAAACCGACGGTACGGTGGTGGCTGTCGGGGCCAACGATTACGGGCAGATCGAAGTCTCGGAATGGACCGGCATAGACAAGGTGTCTGCAGGAGTGTACCACACGGTCGGCCTGAAGACGGACGATACCGTTGTGGCCATAGGGCCCGACTGGCATGAGCAGACCAGTGTCTCGGACTGGACGGATATTGTCTGCATCTCGGCCGGAAGCTGGCACACGACAGGAGTTAAATCAGACGGTACCGTTCTGGCAGTGGGAAATTATGAATATGGCCAGACAAGTGTCTCGGAATGGACCGGTATCGTCCAGGTGGCGGCCGGAGGATGGCATACCATAGGGCTGAAAGCCGACGGCACTGTCGTGGCCGTTGGAAATAACAACCACGGACAGCTCGATGTATCAGGATGGACAGATATAGTACAAGTGGCTGCAGGCGAGTATCACACCATAGGGCTTAAGTCCGACGGGACAGTGATGGGTGCGGGATTCAACGAGTGCGGAGAGATCAATGTATCCCACTGGTACGGCATGACGCAGGTTGCGGCAGGAGAGTACCACACTGTCGGACTGAGAGCCAACGGTGTCGTAAAAGCGGTAGGATACGACGGCTACCTCCAGACCGATGTATCCTCCTGGCGGCTGGGAGCACAGCAGGTATCCGGGCCGCCGGTCAAGCCGCAGCTGATTTATCCGGACGACGGGGAGTCAGGAGTCTCCTTGACAACCAGCCTTGCCATCAGTGATTTTTCAGATCCCGACACTGGAGACACACACCTTGAAACCGAGTGGCAGATAAGCACCTTCGATGATTTTTCGACCCTTGTCCTGTCAAAGGTCAGTGTTGTAAATCTTACCTCTTTTTCCGTTCCCTGGCTTACCCTTAAAAAAGATACAACCTACTACTGGAGGGCCAGGGTTTTCGACAATCACTCCAACCCTTCCGAATGGATGGATACAGCCTCGTTCAGCACCGGTGAAAACCTGGATGACCTGGATGAAAACGGTATACCCGACTCCCTCGAAAATGAAACCGCGGACCTGGACCAGGACGGAACACCCGATATGGATCAGCAGGACATAAGGAGCCTGAACACGGCAGTGGGGAACGGGCAGATGGGTGTTTCCATAAGGGATTCCGCCACGGCCTATTCCATCGAAGAAATCAATTCCATAGACCCGCAGACCGTATCCAGAGCTGCAAGACCCCATTCAATGCCTCTCGGGCTTTTTTCCTTCAGGCTGGCCACCAACAACCCGGGTGAAACAGCTGAAACTGTTATACATTTCAGTGAACCTGCCCCGGAAAATTCTTCATGGCTGTTTTACAACCCGGTAAGCGGCTGGATGGATTACTCCGAGCATGCCACCTTCAGCCAGGACCGGCAGTCCGTCACCGTCGAGCTCAGGGACGGTGACATAGGGGACATGGACGGAATTGCCAACGGCGTTATTGTCGATCCCAGCGGTTTTGGAATAGCTTCCTGGATCAAGGGAAAAGTAACGGACAGTGATACAGGCGAACCGGTCACCACAGCCACCATCAGGGTGGAAGGCATGGATGTCGCTGCAGACTCGGTCATGGCCGGAAACTTTCTGACCATGATACTGCCGGGTATCTACAACCTGACCGCATCCGCCCCCGGATACGACAGCGCTGCAGTCAACGGCATCGAGGTTTCGGAATCAAACATCGTGACACAGGATATCCAGCTCGAAGCATCTGATGACGAAACTTCCCTGGATGATGAAACCTGCGGAATAAAAGTGACCGGTATCAGCATGTCCCATACACCGGCAAAAGACATTCCGGTAACAATTACGGCCAGCGTTCAAAACAACTGTGACAGCCAGCTTTATTACCGGTTTTCCATCCACCCGGATTACGGTACGCCTGGATACGACAACACCAACTGGATGAGCATGACCCAAACCGAATGGGTTTCGACGGCTTCCATCGATTACACATTCACTGAATCCGGAAAATACATCATTGTGGTCTGGGCCGTGACCGACCCGACAAGCCTTGACAGCCTGACGGATTACATCATGGGATATTCGGTTTCCATTGACGACGATCCCTGCACCGTTACCCTTAACGGCAGCAGCATTACCGGCACACAAAGGACCTACAGGCCCCTGACCATGACGGTCGACGCGGCAAGCAGCTGTGACAGCCAGCTTTATTACCGGTTTTCCATCCACCCGGATTACGGCACGGTCTTCTACGACAACTCCAACTGGTCCAGCCTGACTGAAACCGAATGGATTTCAAACTCTTCCATCGAACACACCTTTACGCAGGCAGGAAAATACATCGTGGTGACCTGGATCAGCGACAGCCCTGGCGGCTGTGATCCGTCAGGCGTTCCCATAATCGGCTGGTGCATGGATATCGATGAATGATACCCAAAAAAAATACCATATCCGGCAAACCTTTTTAACAGGAGGCATATCATGAAAATAGAACCTTTTTTCTGCAATCTGAAGACCATAAAGCAATGGCTGCTTCCAGGCGCAATGATCCTGGTCAGCCTCTGTTTTACAAACAGCCTGCTTGGCGCGACCTACGATCTGAGCGGCACCTGGAATTACACCCGTACTGCAAACTGGGCCCAGGGCGATATTAACTGCAATCCCGGGCCTGACGCATCCGGGACATGTACGATATCTCAATCAGGGAATTCTTTTTCCTTTGCTTTTACATCCGGAAGCGTCTGCGATCCTCCGGGAAGCTGCACGTTCGAAGGAACGGTCAGCGGGGCGGATTATACATGTTCCACAACGGATATTGTCGATGATGAGGGCGGATCAGTTACAAGCACCATCTCTTTCACAGCATCATCAGCCACATCTGCCGCCGGTTCCGGCATTTCAGCATATACCCACCCCAGCGGGGAATGGGAATGCACCTGGGGTAATACCATAACATTGACAAGATCCGGGGACGATATAGTTCCCGACGGGTATACCTTGACGGTAAACACGCTGGGAGGCGGTACGGTGACCCTCGATCCGCCCGGCGGCATCTATGATCCGGGCACCGTTGTTGAATTGACCGCCAATGCCGATCCAGGCTGGCAGTTTCACAGCTGGACAGGGGATGTCACCAGCACCGGCACATCGATTGCCACAGTGGTGATGGACTCGGACAAGACGGTTACCTGCACCTTTTCAGCATTAGACGCGAGCATGGTCAACATCTTTGGTATGTCAAGCACGGCCTCCGGAAACACCGGGGTCAACGAAACCATTTCGTACACCATTGAGTCAGCAAACCCGCAGGGAAACCCGGTTTATTACAGGTGGTATTATCAGCCCTATCAGGGCCTTTCCTCCACCAACCCTGCCCCCTGGGTGAGGGTCCAGGATTACAGCCTTACCAACACCTGTAATTATTCTTTTTCCGAAGAAGGTTCCTATATCATTGTGGTACGGGCAGCCACGGATCCTGCCAATGAACCGGACTACCTGCCGATCACGGGACATGTGGTAACCATCGGCACAGGCAACCATGTCAATTTAGGCCCGGTATCCTCCAACGCCTCCGGGACTGCCAGTGCCTCGGAAACGGTCACGTTTACAGTGGAAGGGTCCAATGTCAACGGCGATACGATCTATTACAAATGGCTCTATTGTGCAGGTCACGGGACAAATGCTTATGACGACAACTCCTGGGTAGAGGTCCAGGACTATTCCACGACCGCCAGCTGCGATTACGTGTTCCCCAATGCCGGCAGCTATGTCATTGTTGTCAGGGCTGTAACGGATCCGGAAAACGAGCCTGACAACCTTGCCATAAGCGGCTGTGTGGTGAACGTGGAATAAAGGCGGCCGGACTGCGCATAGCCTGCTCACAAGGGCTTTACCATCTGTTTGATCCGCCCGGACATCACGGCATCATAAAAAGCCTCTCCAAGCGCCCTGCTCTGCCTGACAGCCTGGTTCCAGCAGTCTATGCGCTCCTGGTCCCTGCCCTTGAAACGGTAAAAATCCTTTCGATCCGGGATTCTTGCTCCGGGCAGGCCTGCCACGAACTCCCTTGAAGGTGAAACCAGGACGACATGTTGTACATGGTCTGGATCAGGAGAGCGCCTGAGCTTTTTATCAAACCACCCCGGGGTAATGGTTTCGTAAAAATGCGGATACAGAACCAGGCCGTCATCATCTGGTTCGAGAAAAGGAATATCAAGGTGATAATCGATAATCCCGCCGTCCCTGAAAACGCCCGGGGCATTGTCGATATCCGATATCCCTTCCATGGCATAGGGAATGGCGCCGGAAGAAAAAAGAGCACGCTTGAAACTGGACAAAGAAAGTTCATGGATTTCCATTGGAAACTGGTTCATTTGAACAAAAGGCGGCCTGGTGCCGGGCGGTATGAAAAGCGCACGCTTGAAAAAAAACCTTAAAAAATTCCTGTTGACCAGGTTGGCTGAGGCAGCCATTGCCAGCCCTGTTCCCTGGATAAAAAGATGTTCGCTTTTCAACAAACCCCTGCACCTGTTTGAAAGAATACAGATGCGCATGAAGGGATGATCAAGCATCCGACCTGTCCAGCTGTCATCGATAAAGGCATCGAGTATCTTTATACTCTCACGGGTAATGTCGCTGCGGCTCGGATTAAGGCTGTAAGACTGGTGGATATACCCCTGTTCGAGTCTTTCTATTGCCTTTAAAGGGTCCTTCTGGCAGAACGCGGCCATCCTGAAAGCACCGATGGATGTACCGATCAGGTACAAAGGCGCTGTCCTGTTCTCGAACATCGACATCAGGACCCGGTCTATGCCGGTGAGCACCAGGAACTTGGCTGACCCTGACGCTCCGGCAAGCACCTTTATCCTGTCCAGGTTCAGGCCCTCGTCCCGTATAATCCGTATCGCTTTTTTCCCGGCGCGTATGGTAATGGGCTCATTCATTTTATGAACAGTGATAGAACAGTACATTGCTTTTTGTCAAACAAAATATTATCTTTGTCAAAACAGACCCGGCACTCCACTTTACAGGGTACAGTTATGCGAATCATTGCCCATAGTCTTTTTTTCCGGCTCCTGCCGGCCTTTGCAGCAGGCCTTGTATTTTTTCACTGGCACATTGCAGTTCCGCATGCCGGCGATTCCGCCGCCAACCGCCCATTTGCAGGTTATGTCAACGGCATGCATGCCGTCGACTGCAGGGCAGCGAGTCCCAAAGCCGTTGCCCGGGAGATTGAAAAGGAGTTCAGGATAAGTATCTTCGGGCTCTCTTCTTTCAATGCCGAAAAGCTGGACCTTTCATTGCGCGCGGCATCTGCAGAAGATCTCTTGAAACAATTCATGGCTGCCGCCGGCGCAGGCAGCTATGCGTTCAAATACCGCAACACAACATTGACAACCCTTTATATCGTGCCGTCCGACGGCAGGGAAAACACGGCTTCAACTTCCCCCCTGCCTGGTGCAGAAAAGAAAAAGGAAGTTTTGGGGGCGCGGGTGACCTCGATTGCCGATGGTGCCGGCATTATGACCGCCGCCTTGAAACCGGGAGATATCATAATCGAATATGACAACGTGACGATCTCGGGCGGGCCCATAGAACTCGGACGGCTTATGGATGAACAGTCAGGACGGGCTTCGGTCGAAATACGGTTATTGAGAGACAGCGTTCCCGTGACAGCTTTCGTTCCCGGCGGCCACCTGAATGCCGGCCTGAAATCAGTCCCGCTTGAATTTCAGCCCTGATTTTTTGTCAACGCTGAAAACAGGGACCTGCCTGCCTGTATTGCCCTTTTGGCCTGGTTTGAAAACCGGATTTTCTCCCCTGCTTCCATGCGCCTGCGATTCAGCTGTGTCTGGATACCGGATGAATATTCTTCAAGAAGAACTTCCTGCAGTGCCGAAAGGTTGAAATGAGGGCTGCTTTCACCTGTTGAAACAGGAATCATTGTTTTTATCTTCATCACCTCTTTATTGTAATCCAGCGCACCCCTGATGGACTCAGCCTTTTTTGATACAGGCCTTTCAATGTCATAGGGCGGCTGCCATTCACTTAAAGGTTTGAGCCGGTCTACATGGGTAAGCACCCCGATTAAAGCGGGCCGTTTCCTGGACCGGTTTTTTGCGGATGCATAAAACTCATCCAGCCTGGCCTTGAAATCGGTATCAAGCCTGCGGGAAGGCTGGCTGGCCTTGATGACCCATAATACGATATCACTGTTGACAGCTTCTTGCAGCAGTTTTTCACTGGTGACTTCACTGCCGTCAAGGCCGGGCAAATCCACGAGATGTACGACATCGATATCTTCCACCCGGCATTTATGGACCGTCACACTGCCGGTCGAAGGCAGCCTGCTGACCTCTGCGGCCATCTCTTTTTTCAAGGCATTGACAAGTGCGGACTTACCGGCGCTTACCTGGCCGATAAGACAGATACGAAGGGGTTCTGCAGGCAGGGCACTGCTGCCCTGATCTTCAACCCAACTCATGCTTGAGCCGGCATCCTCGTCATCGACTTTGAAACGGCCGCTGTAAAGGTCAATGGAAACCGCCAGAACATCCTTTAAAAAAGCCTGTTTCATCTTGTATTGAAGCTCCGTGCTGACACCGCCCCAGAATTGCGCCATCAAACGGCCCCGCAGTTCGGAAAGCATGCCCGCCGGGCTCACCATCCGGAATGCACGGTATATATCGTAAAATTTTTTTGCTGTGCCGGCTTTTTGTCTGTGGTCATAAACCATCTTGAAGGTCGAAATATTAACTCTTTCGATAAACGGGACATTGTCCTTGAGGGTCTTTCGATATCTTCGGCTCACCTCCTCCACCATTTTCAAGAACTCCGGGGCGGAAAACGCCAGTTTGCTCCGGCCGCCTTTTCTATCGTATCTTTCCGCGGTCAATACGACCAGCTCCAATGCATGCTCCCTGAGCGACTCCCATTTGTCGCTTTTCTCAAGCTGCCGGTCAATATGGTGATTGAGTTCCTGCCACACCCTGTTGTCATGATCGCTCCAGTCGCCGGATGCCTCAACAAGGCTGTTCTGGATGCTCGGAATGGTTTCCGGTCCTGGTTTGAGTTTTCGCAGAACCAGCATGATAATCGTGGATACAAAAGCGCTGATTGCAAGCAGACCGGCAAACCAGACAAAATAGCCGTCCCGGAAAACCACAAACAACCCGAAGCCGGTCAGGAAAACTACGGGTGCGGCAAACGCGGCTGCAAGCAGGGGAATTAATTTATCTGACAGCCTGGCGGCTGTTTTTATATTATTTATGGCCTGTTTCACTTTTAGCGGTCTTTTTTATACTGTCGAAAGCTTTTTTGTACATGGCCCGCATTTCTTCTTTGGAAACCCTCTCGCCCCTGCTTTTATGATAAAGATACTTGCAGGCGACCCTCCCGATTGCATAAGTTGCACAGAAACTTACGAAAGCTGCTGTTGCACTGCCTATGGTTTGACCATAGAAGGGAATCAGCTTGACCATCTGCCGGATACCAAGCCTTGATGCATACTGGACACCGAAGCCTGCACCGAGGGCCCCGGCAAACTCGGCCATCGCTTTTTTGTTCCATTCAACACCGTACCTGCCTGCGATGGCATGCAGCATTTTTGCCTGGATCGCCGGGACGGAAACCAGTCCTGCAAAAGGGATGACATCGCTTGCTCCGGCAGTGCCTGAATACCAGAGGATCTCTTTTTTCAAGGCGGAAAAAGTCCGCTGCTCCATGCTCCGGCCCGATTGCCCGGCTGTAAGTTCAGAAAGAAGCGGCATGAGTTCCCCGAGCTTGTCGATCAATAAATCAACGCCCACGGTGGTACCGTCTTCTTTCTCAAAATCAAGGGCTACAGAATCTACAGGCCTGCCCCAGATCTTTTCGACACCGGCTTGATTATGGGCAATACACTGCCGGCGCTCGTTTTCATCTGAAATAAGCTCGATTCCTGTATGAACCAGCAGTATCGGGTTCAACCCGCCTGATTTCCTGATCTGCCGCAGGGCATTGTGAACATGGCTTTGCTCCGGATCTTCGGCTTTCATCACCACTATGACCGCATGGCTTCGATTCTGGCAGGCAACGATATCTTCTGTTGCATCATAATCCGAATCCGCAAGTCCGCGGGTATCCAGAAACCTCAAGAGGGGTTTGTCCAAAGGAAAATCGTAACTTTGAGCTGTCATGGTACAGGGCCTGAAGCCGTTACCAATTTCCACCTTGTCATTGCCGGTAACAGCATGAATCAAAGAGGATTTTCCAGCCCCGGTCTTGCCAAGAAGCCACAAGGTCGGCAGATGATCTGCCCGGTAAGAAACCGCGGTTTCAATATCCATGTCTGAATTTCAGCGGCCATATGCACCGAACCGGCCATATGACTTTTCCTGTCTGTTGAAATACGCTCCACATAAGGTTGCCGCCCTTTCCAAGCTTTTTTCAAAGATTATGGACATACCGGCAACACCCTGTCAATTGTTTTTTCATAAAGTCCTTTACTGCCATGATTTCAGATAACAGATCATCGTTTTAAAATGCCTTGCACATGCACACGGAAGCGTGTAAAGATAACAGCAGGTTCAATTTGACTTACCCGGGTCTGCGTCTGCGCCCGTACCGTCAACCAGGATTTTTGTTGTACCAGTGAAGACCAGAATTTATTATCCTTGAACTTGAACAGGATCAGATGAATAAAATGAAAAACAGAACC
>CAYNHL010000126.1:0-10728 GCA_964397015.1 uncultured Desulfobacterales bacterium
GCCCGCAGCTGGGCCAGGTGTCCTTGCCGGTACAGG
Source organism: uncultured Desulfobacterales bacterium (assembly GCA_964397015.1). Taxonomy (GTDB): domain Bacteria; phylum Desulfobacterota; class Desulfobacteria; order Desulfobacterales; family Desulfobacteraceae; genus MADRE2. The sequence goes on from CAYNHL010000126.1 coordinate 37, forward strand.
TGGGCCATTTCCTTGAAAGCAGATTCAGCCAGCATGGTCAAACCTTCCGGGTCCAGCACCAGGACCGGCCGGCCGTCAAATGCATCCATGCGGACGTAATCCCCTGTCAACAGCCGGTACTCGGTTTTGTCTTCTTGAAGGGGAAAAAGCGGGGCATATTTAAAATCACTCATATGATTCTCCTTGATTTAGCTGACCATGGCCATTTTTCGCCTCAGGTAGGCAATCTGGGTCTGGTGGGGCAGATCCTTGGGGCAGTAATCCTCGCATCCGAGCAGGGTCATGCAGCCGAACACGCCGTCATCATCCCCGATGATCTCGTAAAACTCCTCGTCAGAGCGCTTGTCCCTCGGATCGATGGCGTAGCGGGCCAGCCTCATGAAGCCGGCAGCACCCAGAAAATCGTCCCGCATTCGCTTTGTGGCACAGGCTGAAATGCAGCACCCGCATTCCACACAGCGTTCGAGTTCATAAATTTCATCCGCCACATCCGGGTCCATGCGTTCCTCGATCAGGTCATAATTGATCTCGTCGGCAAAGCTGTCATGAATCCAGGATTCCACCCTTTCCGACATGGCACGCATGAATTTTCCGGTGTTCACCGAAAGATCGCCGATAAGTTCAAATCCCGGCAGGGGCAGCAGTTTGATCTGTCCGTCTTCAAAATTGGCGGTCAAAGTCCGGCAGGCCAGGTCCGGTTTACCGTTGATGATCATGGCACAGGAACCGCAGATGCCGGCACGGCATACAAAGTCAAACTGCAGCGACGGGTCCTGGTATTCCCTTATTTCGTTCAATGCAATAAAGATTGTCATCCCCGGAGCCTCTGTGATTTTATAGGTCTCCATTCTCGGGGAATCCCCCTTCCGCAGGGGATTGTACCTGAATATATGAAATGTCAGTTCACGTTCTTGTCCGCTCATTATTTAAACCCCCTGCCTATACGCTCATTTTTACCTTTAAATTTTTCCGGAATGGGAATCGGATTCAACAGCTGCTGCAATTCATAACGGTCAGCGCCCGGGTTTTCCTTGAGGATCGCCTCGATTTCCTGCTCCCGCCTGGCTGTATCCGGGTGGTGTACTGTGTTGTCCACGCCATAGCCCCTCGAGCCGGGCGGCATTTCCATTTTCATGATATCGAGATCTTCATATTCGACCACCGGCAGATCGGTTTCATCATCGGGCCAGGTGGTCAGGGTCCTTTTAAGCCAGTCCCTGTCATTTCGCTGGGGATAGTCTTCCCTGGCGTGAGCGCCCCGGCTTTCTTCCCTCAGAAGGGCGCCATAGGCCACGCACTGGGCCAGCCTGATCATCTTGGGCACCCGGATGGCCTCGACCAGTTCGGGATTGGATGAACTGATCCTGTTGCGCAATGCGATACGCCTTGCCCGCTGGTTGAGAACCTTGAGCTCCTCGACAGCCTGTTCAAGATCCTTGCCGTTACGGAAGATTCCGACCTTGTCCATCATGATCTGCTGCATTAGTTTTTTCAATTCAAACGGATTTTCTCCATATGTCCGGGACAGCAGGTCGCTGATCTTTTTTTCCTCTGCCAGAACAAAACGTTCTATGGTTCCAGGGGATAAACTGATGGCATTTTCTTCACAATAATCTGCTACAAATTCCCCTACGATCATACCGGCCACCACGGTTTCGGCAACCGAGTTGCCCCCCAGGCGGTTGAACCCGTGCATGTCCCAGCAGGCTGCCTCCCCGGCTGAAAAAAGTCCTCTAAGATTGGGGCTTTCCCCAGTAGCCTTCGTACGTATACCGCCCATGGAATAATGCTGGGTCGGCCTGACGGGAATGTATTCCTTGACAGGATCTATGCCGAGAAAATATTCGCAGATCTCCTTTACTTCCCTCAGGTTCTTCTCTATATGTTCACGGCCAAGCAATGTGATATCCAGCCACAGGTGATCCCCGTAGCGGGATTCCACGCCCATGCCCTTGCGCATATGCTCTGTCATGCGGCGTGAAACCACGTCCCGTGAGGCCAGTTCTTTCTTGTCCGGCTCGTAATCAGGCATGAAACGGTACCCATTCTTGTCTAGAAGCAGGCCGCCGTCTCCCCTGCAGCCTTCCGTGGTCAAAATACCCACAGGCACTATAGCCGTAGGGTGGAACTGGACAGCTTCCATGTTCCCGAGTGTGGCAACGCCGGTTTCCATGGCAATGGCAGTACCGATCCCTTCTGAAATCACCGCATTGGTGGATACTGCGTACAACCGGCCATACCCGCCGGTGGCGATGGTGGTTGCCTTTGCCACATAAGCTGTCAGTTCACCGGTTACAAGGTCACGGACCACTGCGCCGTAACAGACCCCGTCCTCGTGGATAAGGGCAATGGCCTCTTTTCTCTCATGGACCGGGATCCCCAGCTGGATGGCCTTGTTGTCCATGGCATACAGCATTGTATGACCGGTGCCGTCCGAGGTAAAACAGGTGCGCCATTTCTTGGTTCCGCCGAAATCACGTGCCGAAATCAGCCCGTGCGCCTCGTCTTTTTCCTTGATCGTCACTTTTTCACCATTGATGATCACCGGGCGGTCACCCTTGCGGACCCTTGACCATGGAACCCCCCAGGCAGCCAGCTGCCTTATGGCCTTGGGTGCTGTATTGACAAACATCCTTGCCACATCCTGGTCACATCCCCAGTCACTTCCCTTGACCGTGTCTGCAAAATGGACATCTTCATCATCCCCCTCACCCTTGATACAGGCTCCCAGGCTGGCCTGCATGCCGCCCTGGGCAGCGGCCGAATGGGACCGTTTGGCAGGAATCAGCGACAGGACAATGGTATCAAGCCCTCTCTGCCTGGAAGCAATGGCAACGCGGAGTCCTGCCAGCCCGCCGCCTATTACGAGCGAATCAGTATATATGACTTTCATTTATCTAAACCCCTTTTTTCCATCTGTGCTACCTGTTCAATACCGGTATGATGGTTGACATACCGCTCTCCGGCCCTGTCCCTGTGCCTGATACCGATGATTATAAAAACCAATAATGCCAGGATACCCAGTGCCAGGAAGAAAATAGTCAGCCTGTTTTTTATTTTTTTCAGTTTCTGCCTCGATTTTCTGGCATCCTTGCCGGTAAACCAGCCCCATTTCATGCATAACCTATACAGGCCTATGGTTCCATGCAGCTCGACACAGATCAAAAGCACAAGGTACAAAGGCCACATATTGCCGGACACCATCCTGTCGGCCGACAGGTAAGGGTCTATGCCGCCCGGGTTGGTGAGCATGATGTAAAGATGAACCGAACCTGCGAAAAACATGATAAAACCTGTCAATGCCTGGATATACCACAACCTGGTGTCGGCATGGTCCGTCATTTTTATCTGGTCCCTCAAAACCCTGTGCTGTTTCCAGCTGATGGGAAACTTGCGCATGCCGAGCAGGGCATGGACGATAAAAAGGGTAAAAACGGCCGATACCGCAAAAAACACCACAATGGGATAGCCGTGTGACGTATCAGACAAAAAAGCCAGTTCCATGGTCTTGGCTACGAAGTTAAAAGCGTCCTTCCCCAGAAGGATGCTGCCGACCAGAAGCATGTGCGCCCACATGAAAAGCCCCAGCAAAAGGCCGCTGGCACTCTGGGCCAGGTCCAGCCGGGCCGGTATCCTGCTTTTTTTCCTGCGTGATTCAACGATATAGCTGTCCAATTTGCAACCTCCCTGGAATTATTTGAATACATCCACGCAAATCTGACCGATACTGCCCAGATTTTCGCACACATGGATGCCGTGATTTTTGAATGCCTCTATTTTTGCCTCACCCGTACCACTTGATCCCGATATGATGGCGCCGGCATGTCCCATCCGACGGCCTGGCGGGGCCGTCAACCCGGCAATGAATCCCACCACCGGCTTGGTGACACTGGCCTTGATAAATGCGGCTGCATCTTCTTCCGCCGTGCCGCCGATTTCTCCGACCATAACGATGCCATGGGTGTCATCATCCCGCTCAAAAGCATCCAGCACATCTATGAAATTGGTCCCGTTCACAGGGTCACCGCCGATACCGATACAGGTGGACTGTCCCAGCCCTTCTTTGGTCAGCTGGTCCACAACCTCGTAAGTCAGGGTGCCGGACCTGGATACCACGCCAATGTTACCCTTTTTATGAATGACCCCGGGCATGATCCCGATCTTGCATTCTTCTGGCGTGATTATCCCCGGGCAGTTAGGACCAATCAGGCGGCAGGCGTGGGTGGCCAGAAAATTTTTCACCCTGACCATATCCATGATCGGAATGCCTTCGGTAATTGCCACAATTACGTTTACCCCGGCATCGGCCGCTTCCATGATGGCATCCGCACCAAAGGGAGGGGGAACAAAAATAAGCGACGCAGTTGCACCGGTTTCATTGACCGCCTGCCGGACCGTGTTGAACACGGGCACGTCGTCCATTTTCTGCCCGCCCTTTCCAGGCGTAACCCCGGCCACGACCTGTGTGCCGTATGCAATACACTGCCGTGTATGAAAACTGCCTTCATTGCCGGTAATCCCCTGGACCAGCAGTTTTGTGTTTCTGTCTACAAATATGCTCACAACCACTTACTCCTTCTATTTTACCAATGAGGCTATTTTTTGAGCCGCATCATTGAGGTCTGATGCTGCAATCAGGTTCAGGCCCGCATCAGACAGGATTTGTTTGCCTTCTTCGACATTGGTGCCCTCCATCCGGATAACCACAGGTATGTTGATCCCGGTTTTACGGGCTGCATCCACCACACCCCGGGCAAAGACATCACAACGCAGTATGCCTCCGAATATGTTGATCAGAACCGCCTTGACCTTCTCGTCCGCCAGGATGATCCTCAAGGCGTTTTCCACCTGTTCCGCCGTGGCTCCGCCGCCGACATCCATGAAGTTGGCCGGCATTGCCCCGGCATTCTTGATGATATCCATGGTGGCCATCGCAAGCCCTGCCCCATTGACGATATTGCCCACATTGCCGTCCAGGTTTATATAATTCAAGTTGTAACTCGACGCTTCCACTTCCAGCGGATCTTCCTCTTCAAGATCCCTGAGTGCAAGCAGGTCCTTGTGACGGTACAACGCATTGGCATCGAAATCGACCTTGGCATCAAGCGCCAGCACCTCGTTTTGAGACGTCAGGATCAATGGATTGATTTCAACCAGGGAACAGTCATTTTCAATGAAAAAGCGATACAAATTTGTCAGCATGGCAGAAAACGGCTTCATTGCCGCCGCCGGCAGGTTCAGCCCGAATCCGGCCTCACGTATCTGGTATCCTTGGATGCCCATGAGCGGATCCACATACACCTTGATGATTTTTTCAGGTGTCTGTTCGGCCACTGTTTCAATATCCATTCCTCCCGCCTGGCTGGCCATGATAACGACCCGGGCCGAAGATCTGTCCACCAGGAGGCTCAAGTAAAGCTCAGCGGCAATATCCTGGCCCGCCTCTATGAGCAGCTTGTTCACTTTTCTGCCGGCCGGACCGGTCTGGGGGGTCACCAGGGTCATGCCCAGCATTTCATCCGCCAGGTCTTCAACCATTTCCCGGGAAGACGCAAGTTTTACCCCGCCTCCCTTCCCACGACCGCCCGCATGAATCTGGGCCTTGACCACCACTGGCCAGGCACCGAGCTGCCGGGACTTTTCGACAGCCTCTTTTTTTGAAAAAACGACATCTCCTTCAGGCACAGGAACACTGTATTTCCTGAACAGCTCCTTGGCCTGGTATTCATGTATTTTCATCCGATATCCTCATGTTTGTATTAAAAAAATGACAACAATTTTTCAGCAGCGGCAGAAGGAGACATTACCTGTTCTTCCACCTGTTTTGACACGGCCGGAATCTGGTCGGCAACCGCTTTGCTGTCCTTGAACCTGCGCCACAACCCGTCTTCCACCAGGGTCCACATCCAGTCCAGGGCCTGCTTTTTGCGCTTGAGCTCAAATCCGCCCGAAGCCTTCAACTTTTCGTGATGGTCCACGACTGTCTGCCACACATCATCCGTGCCGCCTTTTGTAACGGAACTGCAGGTCAGCACCCTGGGATACCAGTCCGGGTCACGGCCCCTGACCATGTGCATGGCCATTTCCAGCTCCCTTCTGGCGGTCTTGACCCGTTCAAGGTTGTCACCGTCCGCCTTGTTGATGGCAACAGCGTCCGCCATCTCGAGCACCCCTTTCTTGATCCCCTGCAGCTCATCCCCGGCACCTGCAATCATGAGGACCAGGAAAAAATCCACCATGGATGCCACCCTGACTTCAGACTGGCCGACACCAACGGTTTCCACAAGCACGACGTCATATCCTGCTGCCTCACAGATCAGCATGATCTCCCTGGTCCTTGCCGCCACACCGCCCAGGGTATCGCCGGCAGGAGAGGGCCTTATAAATGCATCAGGGTGGGATGACAGTTTTTCCATCCGGGTTTTGTCACCCAGAATGCTGCCGCCGCTTCTTTTTGACGAGGGATCCACTGCCAGAACAGCCACCCTGAAACCCTGGTCGACTAGAGTCAAACCCAGATTTTCGATAAAAGTGCTTTTCCCGACACCTGGAATACCCGTTATTCCCAGCCTGATACTTTTCCCGCTGTATGGAAGAATTTTTCGGATGACTGCGGCAGCCAGCTCCTGGTGACCGGAAAGCCGGCTTTCCACCAGGGTCATTGTTTTTGCTATAATCCGCCTGTCCTGCTTCAACACTCCCTGTAAAAAAAAATCAGGGTCACTGGGAACCATATGTTTCATGCACCTATAATGTTCAAGGTTATATTGGCAGACTGCGTCACAATGCTTCCCGGACCAAAAATGGCAGATGCACCGGCGGCCTCCAGGAACTCATAGTCGCCGGGAGGAATGATCCCGCCTACCACCACCTTAATATCAGATGCGCCCTGTTTTTTCAATTCATCGATTACCTGGGGCACCAAAGTTTTATGCCCTGCAGCAAGGCTGGAAACACCTACCACGTGAACATCGTTTTCAACAGCCATGCGGGCTGCCTCTTCAGGCGTCTGGAACATGGGACCTAAATCCACATCAAAGCCGAAATCGGCAAAAGCCGTGGCAATCACCTTTACGCCACGGTCATGACCATCCTGCCCCATTTTGCTCAGCAGTATCCTGGGACGGCGGCCGGTTTTTTTCTCAAAATCACTTGTGCGCTTCTGAAGGCTATTCATCATCTCGGAATCACCGATCTCGGCTGCATACACCCCTGATATGCACTGGGTGGTGGCCACGAACCGGTCAAAAACTTTTTCCATGGCATCGGATATCTCGCCCACAGTGGCCCGGGCCCTGACTGCCGGCAGACAGGCAGCCAGAAGGTTATCACCGGACTCACATGCCCGGGTGATATTTTCAAGAGCCTGTTTTACAAGGTCATTATCCCTTTCCTTCCTGATTTTTTCCAGACGTTCCACCTGTTCTTTACGGACCTCTTCCGACACTTCTCTCACCTGGATCGGGGTTTCATCTTCAACTTCATATTTATTCACCCCGACAATGGCATCCACCCCCTTGTCAATCCTGGCCTGGCGCCTGGCAGCGACCTCTTCGATGCGCATTTTAGGCATCCCGGATTCAATGGCCTTTGCCATGCCTCCCAAGCCGTCTATCTCGGACAGAATTTTTCGTACTTCTTCGACAATGCCCTGGGTCAAAGATTCCACGTAATAGGACCCGCCCAGAGGATCCACCACGTCACATACATGGGATTCCTCCTGGACAATGATCTGGGTATTGCGCGAAATACGGGCGGACAGTTCAGTCGGCAGCCCGACCGCCTCATCAAAGGAATTGGTGTGAAGACTCTGGGTTCCGCCAAGGACAGCGGACATGCATTCAAGGGTGGTCCGGACAATATTGTTATAGGGATCCTGCCGGGTCAGGCTCCAGCCCGATGTCTGGCAATGGGTCCGAAGCATTCTGGATTTCGGGTTTTTCGGGGAAAACTGCGCCATGAGCTCTGACCACAAAACACGTGCCGCCCGGAGCATTGCAATATCCATGAAAAAATTCATACCGATACCGAAAAAAAACGACAGCCTGGGAGCGAAAGCATCGATATCCATGCCGGCAGCCAGGGCGGCCTTTACATATTCGAGACCGTCTGCCAGGGTGAAAGCGGTCTGGAGCACTGAATCAGCACCCGCTTCCATGATGTGGTACCCGCTTATACTGATGGTGTTGAACCGGGGCATATGGGTGGAGCAGTAGCCGATGATATCCGAAATGATACGCATTGACGGCTCAGGAGGATATATATAGGTATTGCGGGTCAGGTATTCCTTTAAAATATCGTTCTGGATGGTTCCGGTCAGCTGTTCCTGGGAGACACCCTGTTCTTCGGCAGCAACGATGTAGCCGGCAAGAATTGGCAAAACAGCTCCGTTCATGGTCATGGATACGGACATCTGGTCCAGTGGAATCTGGTCGAACAGGATTTTCATGTCCTCGACAGAATCAATTGCCACTCCCGCTTTTCCCACATCTCCTGCCACCCGGGGATGGTCTGAATCATACCCCCGGTGTGTAGGCAGATCAAAAGCCACGGACAATCCTTTCTGGCCCGCGGCCAGGTTCTTGCGGTAAAATGCGTTTGACTCCCTGGCAGTGGAAAAACCTGCATACTGGCGGATGGTCCATGGACGTCCTGCATACATTGTAGCCTTGGGCCCCCTGGCAAAAGGCGGAAACCCGGGCAGAGAATCCAGGTGTTCGACCGATTCGAGATCACCGGCCGTGTACAGCGGTTTGACATCTATCCCCTCCGGGGTTTTCTGGATCAGCGAGTCAGGGTCTTTTCCCTTGAGTTCCTTGCGGGCAAGCTCTTCCCATTGATGAATATCAGACGTATGAGACATGGTTATCCTCCGGTCTTTTTATTAGAATGTACGAAACCTTATCGTTCACACAGCTCCACCAGGACTCCTGAAGTGGACTTGGGATGCAGAAAAGCGATTCTTGCACCCCCGGCTCCTTTCCTGGGTGTCTGGTCAATCAGGCGGATGCCTTTTTGTTTCAGCTCTTCAAGTGCCTGGTCGATATTTTCAACCCTGAAGGCCACATGCTGAATGCCTTCACCTTTTTTTTCAATAAATTTGGCAATGGCCCCGTCCGGTGAAGTGGACTCTAAAAGCTCAACTTCGCTTTCTCCCACCGGCAGAAACGCGGTGATAACGTTCTGGGCCTCAACGGTCTCCGTTCCTTCCATGGTCAGTCCAAGCACATCTGTCCAGAAATTTTTCTTTTCATCGATACTGGACACTGCAATGCCGAGATGATCGATTTTTGTTATTTTCATTTATTATTCCTCACAGTTAAGTATGACGGTAACATTTTTGGACTATAGTTAATTCAACCTCACAAAGTCAACCACAAACTGAGTAATCGGTAACGGATATTTTCCGGGCATCTTTCCCGGATCTTCATGACTATTAAAAACCAACCTTTGCCTTAGATGTTTTTAAGGATTTTCGAAGCATAAATTAAGGGTTTCCCTGATTGTTTTTGTTTCCTTTCTTTTATATTCAAGCTGCAACACAAAAAGGAGCTTGTTATGCTATTGATGCCTTTATATCTGAGACTTCAGACACCGGCGCACAAAGCCAAAAACATCAATTCTTCCAGTAACATACCTGGCGGCAGGCAGGCTTTGCCTGAACCGTCAGGCAATCGCAGCCGCGCATACCTGCTGGCCGCTGCGAAAAAATATGCCCGCAGGCAAAACTGGCCTGCCGCAATCAGGTATTATTCCCGGCTGATTGTCAAATTTCCGGAACCTGTCGCCCAGGCAGCCACCTACCACGAACACCTCATGGACTGCCTTGAAAACACCGGGCGCTCTCTTTTTCTTTCACCCGGCGACCGGAAATTCATCAAAGATCTGCTGCTGTCACCTTCAAAATTTGAAACCCAGTTTCTGCTGGCAAGGGAAATGCTCTTTCAAGGGCACAAAGAACTTTCACATGCCACCTTCAGCATTGCGCTGGCCAGTACAAGAATTTGGCTGGCCGGCCACCCGGACCCTTACCAGGCCCTCAGGGGTGCCTGGGGAATTGCGGGCTATGCCTGCAATATAAACCGGCTTGACCTTCTGGAACGTTATGCCAGATACATCCTGAGACTGGTTGAAAAAACAAGCATCGCGCCGCAGCGCCCATCCAGGATGTTACAACTCGAGCGAGTGAAAAAACAGGCCCACTTATGGTTGCTCCAGGTGCACCAGGAAAAATGACAATGAAAACCTGTCAAAATTACTATTAAGGTATGACTTGACTGGAGCCTGCGGTTTGGATAGAATCCGGTATTTATGAGAAAAGGCTTTACCAGATGAAAATCAGACCGGCGAATCCATCGGATCATCCCGCCATAAGCCATGCCTTAAATGACTGGTGGAACAAAAACGACATGTCCTGCATGGTGCCCAGATCCTTTTTGATCCATTTTTGCGATACCACCTTAGTCGCTCAGACCCGTGACCGGATTACAGGGTTTTTGACAGGATTTTTCTCACAGACAATACCTGACCAGGGATATATTCATCTGGCCGGCGTTCATCCCAAGTTCCGGAAAAAGGGAATCGGCAGCACACTCTACCAGCGCTTTTTTCAAAAATGCCTTGAAAACGACCGTTCCATTGTCCAGGCCTGTGCCGACCTTGACAATTCAGCCGCCATTGCCTTTCACAAAA
>CAYNHL010000127.1:0-10398 GCA_964397015.1 uncultured Desulfobacterales bacterium
AAACCTCATGGATAGATGTGGGGCAGTGGGAGGAATACCGCCAGGCACTCAAAATCATGGAGAATATTTGAGCCTGAACAAACGAAAAATTTCACATGGGATCATATCCCAGCGCCGACAGCCTGGTTTTGCAAAAAGAGTACACTTTTTCCACATCCCATGTGACATTGTTTTTCCATCTGCAGGCCACTGTTTCGTCAAAAGGGGAGGTAACATCATCAAAGGATGAGTTGGCCACCCATTTCTTATTGTATGCTTCCATGCGGGTAATTCCAAAATCAAGGGATATTCCAAGGAATTCGTCAACTCGTTTTTTTAATTCAGGATTTTTGGAAACAAGATCTTCAAACTTAATGCACAGCAGGTTCGGGCTTTGAATTTTCAGAACAATGTCAATCGCATTGTTCCAGGCCTGGATGTATTCATCCAGGGGGCGTTTGAATTTTTTACTGGCGGAAAGTATCACATCCCTGGCATCTCTGTGTATGTAAAGCACTTTTATGTCTGTCTGGCGGATGATATTATCGATGTTAAGCTCGCATGAGGTGACCTTGTTGCCGACCAGTACGTCGTTTTCCCGTGCAATGCTTTCAAGAAGACGATCGTAGAGTTCTTGGACCGTGCTGAAAGACTTAATGTCGATGTCAAGTTCGTAGGACAGGTCGTTGGCTGTTTTCAAGACATCTATCCCATGGCTCATACTGAACAGGAAATAGTATTTCTGGGTCAATGGAAGAGGTGCCTTGTAGTCTAATTTTGAAAAAGTCCACCCCCTGGGATCAGGAACTCTTCCTGCAACAGTATGAAATATGTCGGCAAACATGGTAACGTTTTCATGGGAATTGAGAAAATTGCACAATAATGTGGTTCCGCTTCTCATCTGGCCTGTTATTAAAAGTTTTTTATACATGTGATCAGTCCTGTCCGGTGTTGATAATTCACCGCCTTTTTCCAAGGCATGGGGTGTCCATGAAACTAAATCGATTTACATGATACTGGCAAGTTTATGAGCCAGTGTCAAGTTACGATGTTAATTAATCGGGCTTTTGGATCTTCAAGATTATCAATTGACCTTTGCAATGCAACTGCGGTACACTTTACTTTTAGATGAACAATAAAAAGAAGAAGAAGGATTGGTTTTGTCTCATCATCACACTTACATCATTGCGGAAATGGCCTGTTCCCACGAAGGAGATACCGACCTGGCACTTAAAATCATTGACGGCGCGGGCAGGGCAGGCGCCGATGCTGTCCAGTTCCAGATCTGGTCAGTAAAGGATATGGTAGTGCCGAACCATGCCGATTATGAACTGCTGACCCGTATCGAGCTGCCTTATGACAAGTGGCGGAAACTTGCCGGCCATGTTCGCCGTCATTATCCCCAAATGGATATTATTGCCTGTGTATATGAAGCAAACAGCGCTGATTTTGCTGATTCCATCGATGTCGATGCATACAAGATTCATTCTGCAGACCTGTCGAATCCGGATTTTATACAGCACGTTGCACGAAAAAACAGACGCATCGACCTGAGTACAGGTGCTTCCACACTGGATGAGATACATACGGCGATTGAATGGATAAAGCAGGAGTCCCAAGCCATTCCTGTCTGGCTCATGTATGGATACCAGGTGTTTCCAACACCTACGGACGCGATCCATTTGAGTTTCATGGCCAAACTGAAACAACTATTTGAACTGCCTGTCGGGTACCAGGATCACAGTGACGGTGGCAGTCTGTCAGGCTTCTTCCTGCCGGCCGCAGCCATGGGTATGGGGGTGGACTGCCTTGAAAAGCATATCACACATGACAGGGCCCTCAAGGGGATCGACCACCAGGCTGCATTGAATCCGGATGAGTTCAAACGATTCGTTGCAATGGCAAGAGAACTGGATGAAGCCATGGGGAAGAATACACCAAGGCCTTTTTCTAAGGAAGAAACAGCCTACCGGATAAATTCAAAAAAGAGCATTGTGGCAGCCAAAAAGATAACAAAAGAGAGTGTCGTCGAAAAAAAAGACCTTGTTTTCCTGCGGGCAGCAAGTCCCGGGCTGCCCCCTGATCAGTCCTCGAAAATTATCGGAAAACTGGCGGCCCGTGATATACAGCCTTATGAAATTATATCAGAGGATGATATAAAATGAGTACTTTGATATTGATTACCGTAAGATTGAAATCCACCCGGTTGCCGAAAAAAGCCATAAAAAAGATTCAGGGCCGTCCCATGATATGTCACTTGATTGACCGGCTCAAACTGGCCGGCAGAGCCGACCGGATTGTTCTGTGTACATCCAAATCAGAACAGGATGATCCGCTGGTTCAGATTGCCCGGCAAGAAAAAATAGACTGCTACCGGGGACATCCCGACGATGTGCTCCTGAGACTTACCCGGGCGGCTGAAAAATATGATGGCCGGACTGTTATCAGCTGTACAGGGGACAATCCTTTTGTCGATCCAGGATATATCGACAAGCTCGTGGATTTCCACGAGCATAACAGGAACGATTTCAGCAATATCTCAGGGCTGCCCTTTGGAACCTTCAGCTATGCCCTTTCCTACCCGGCCATGGTCAAGGCGTGCCGGATCAAGTCAGAAATGGACACAGAGGTCTGGGGCGGTTATTTTACACAGACAGGTCTTTTCAAATGCGGCACACTTGAAGTGTCGGATGATGCCCTGAAAAGACCGGCATTGAGACTGACGGTTGACACGCCTGAAGATTTTGAACTGATCACCCGTATTTTCGACATTTTATCTTCAGAAAACAAGGTGTTTTCATTGGCCAGGATTGTTGAGCTCTGTGATGAAAATCCCGAACTGGCAAAGATAAACCAGCACATTGTGCAAAAGCCCGGCAAACCGATCCGGTTTTCAAAACAAGTGTGATACTGCCTTATTTGTGTTTTTCAATTTTGACCTTGAACTGATCGATGCACGCTTTTGCCGCTTCAAGCTGGCCGGTTGCCAGGTAACACTCTCCAATTTTCTTCAACAGGTCAATTCGTTCGGGCAGTGTCGTAAAACACCTTTCATACGCAACAATGGCATCTTCATGTTGATCCGCTTCTTTAAGGCTGTCACCGATGGTCTCGAAGTAGGCTGCAAACTGCCTATCAATCTGCACGGCTCTTTCAATGGCCTGGACTGCACCATTGTAATCACTGGCCATAAAATGGGTGTCAATTGTGATGAAATGAAGCTCCTGATTTTCAGGAAAAAGGCTCAGTGCATCCTCAAAGCACAGCAGCGCTTTAGGATAATCCCTGTTCTCTAAGAATAATTTGCCCTTGAGGTAGAGAAGCCTGCTGAATTGTTCCTTTGGCAGATGCTGCCGGATACTTTTGTTTTCTTCTATTTTTTCATCCCATAGATTGACCAGGTCGATAGCCGTTTCCAGCTGTTTTGTTTCAAAGCAGTCCTCTATTTCCGTGAGATCGTCCTTTAAAAAATGCTCAAGCTCTTCTGAAAGTTTTTTATGATGGGGGCAGACGGTCAATCCTTTGAAAACCATGTGTCTGATGCTGGGCTTTCTGCCGGGCTGTGACTTGAAATACCTGGCATAGGAATAATAGTCATTTCCAAGGTTTTCTTTGAAGGATTCAATTTTATTCTTTATCTTCGGATCGTTCCTGCACGCGGTTTTAAAAAAACGGGATGCTTTTTGGGTTTCATTGAACAGTGTAGCGATGCAACCTGCAAAATAGTTCAGTTTTCCCGATTCCGGAAAATGTGCCAGCATTTTTTCCAGCAGGGGGTATGCAAGGAAATAATTCCCCGTATCCATGTACAGTTCAATCAGTTCTATCCGGCTTGCCTGGCCGCTGCTGTCCCGGCCATTTTCTTCGATATTGAGCCGCTCTTCTTCATTGTTTATGTGAAGGATACATTCTATACCTTCAGATAAAAGCTTCAGGCTCTGTTTTCGGATACTGTTGATCTCGATCAGTCTCTGCAGGTTTAAAACCATCCATTTGCTGTAATTTTTTGGATCTCGTTCAAACATGGCGATCTTTTTTTTCCTGCGTTCGCTGTCCTTGATCCCATCCATGGTTACTTCTTCAAGGATCTGCCATATGTCAATCGCGCTGTCCAGGTCGTTGTGGCAGGCATCAATTTTTCTGACAGCTTTCTGCTGGGACCGGGAAAAATCATTAAAGGACTGGACATGACGTTTTTTGCTTTTTTTGCTCAATTCCCTGAGAAGAGAAAGAGAAATATCATCTGCCTTCCTGATTGTCCGCCTGAGGGCACTTATGCGGTCCTGGAACCCTGACAGTTCAGAAAGCATTCTGTCGTTTTGTGTTTTGCCTGATGCGTTTGAGTATTCAATGATTCTGCGGTTCGCATGTACGGGTTCACTGCAGTATTTATCCACGGCTTCTTTTAACGGCAGCGGGGTCGTCCCTTCAATGTGAGCACCCCCGAGGCTCGAGTTGATATGCAGCTGGGGTGCTTTTGCAATAGCGTTTTCAAAATGGTTTTTCATGCTCAAAAAGGAACGGTTGGTTCTGAGGACAGTGCCGTCTGTTCCCTTGACTGTCTGTCCTAATCCGCCCTGGTTCAGTACGGTTTTTTCCGGGCTTGTGCCCTGCAGTACGGTTCCTCTGGCATGGGTGGTCCTGCCCGGAAATGCAAGATCCTGTCCGATAAATATAATTGGATCACATCCGAGCATATGGGCGGCAATGAGATTAAGGTGGGCAACTGTGCTTGAACCCCCGGTGAGAAGATTTCCACCTAAAAGTGTATTGATCCATGCTTCAACAGGCTTTGAGGTAAATGTCCAGAATATCCGCCGTGCAGGGAAGACCTTTGCAGTGCGAAGGTTGACCCAGGAAGCGCATATAAGTGAGATATCGATATCCCTGGCTTTGGAAACTACATCGGCAAATTTTTCGTAGGTAAGGCTGTTCGGATCTATGGATGCCAGGAAATGGGGCAGGATATCATTGTTCAACAGGGTCGGCAGAACGGTATCCACTGCAAAAATGACTGCATTTTCCCGGGCCGCTTTCAAGTACTCCAGATTCATATCCAGTGACGGGCCGCCGGCGACGAGAATGGCAGGTGTATTGGAGAACCTGTTGTAAAGGGTCTCGAGCAGGTAGTGGTGGTGAATTGTCGATGCATGCTCGAAACGGTTTTTCATAAAGTCTTTGCCAAGGGCACGGGTGGTGGCGCCGCCTACATTCAGGCTGTTGAGATATGAATAGAGCCTTGTTTTCAAATCTGCATAGCCGTCAGGGTGGAGCTGGTAAGATGGCAGATGATCATATATATGGGCATCTTCAAGCTGGAGGATTCTTGAGGCTTTTGCCAGATCCTTGTCCAGGTTCCAATCTTTTCCTACACTCAGGATCAATCTCGGGTCGGTTAACAGGGAAAAAAGGTCCATGTGGGTCAGGGCCTGGACAAAAACCCCGGGGTCCAGTTCAAAAACTGCCAGGTGCTGGAGCAATGGGCGGGTTTTCAATATATCCAGTATATGGTATCCAAGCCCCATGCCGAGGATTGAAATAAATCCTTTGTGGTCTTCAGGGATTTTCATCTGAAAATCATGGGATTCACTCTCGGGGTCTGACTCCTTGTGAAGTGTCACAAGTTTTTGATCATGGGTTGTTACGGTAAGATTCGGAGCACCGCCGGGAGCATGAAAAATTGTTCCTGCCGGTTGCGGAGGGTCGCCTATCATCTTTTCCCAGATTACTGGATGATGGGTTTCGAGAAGATCGAGATTTGACTGATAATAACTGGTATGTTGCGGTACCATGTTTTTCTCCTGGCAGCAGTAATTGATGAAAATTTTTCCCACAGTGTATCAAAACAGATAAAATTAGCAAGTAATGTGCCACTATAAAAATGAATAGATCCGTTTGCACCATGGTTCTGTCGACCCCGGTGTTTGGCAAAAGGGATAGAGTATCAGCAGCAAAACACATATTTTGCAATTTTTAATTTAAGAACTATCGTTGTCGGTTCGATAAGAAAATACATAAACAGTGATAGATATTTAATTGACATGGAAAATTATGCCTGTTATTGTTCATTCACTGAATGATCAATATTTCATTGCCGGCAGACAGGAGCGACAATTTTGGAACCATACGCCTCCCAGTACCTTGAACCAAGCAAGCGTTATCGCAGGTTCTCGCTGCTGTTGTGCATCAAGAAAAATCCAGGGATTACACAAAAACAGCTTGGGGAGAAAAACAGCCTGAGCAGTTCCATGGTGAACAACTATATAAAGCAATTGACGGCAGACGGGCTTTTGAGTGTTTCCGGCAATTCAAACCGCAGTATGACCTATCACCTGACGGCAAAGGGTACTGATTACGTATCCCAGAACTTTTTGTCTTTTTCAGCCGAAATTGTCCAGTTTTACGCCGCGGTAAAGCGTGAAATTATCGAGATGTTAGAGGAAGATTACAAGGAAGGTATTCGTACCGTTGTTTTATACGGCGCCTCCGATACAGCTGAAATTGTTTTTTCAGCGATTCAGAATACTGAATTGACCATAACCGGCGTTGTGGACAATGACAAGGAAAAAAGAGGGACACTGTTTTTCGGCCAGGTGATAAAACCGCCGTCAACGATCAACAAAATCCGTCCGGATGCATTGATCGTAACCTCTTTTGCCCGCCAGAACGAAATTCTGGATACACTGGAGAACCAGATAGATCCCGGTATCCGGATAAAATTGATTTCCAGGATATAACCGTGAGAGTATTGATCACAGGCATAGCAGGAATGACCGGAAGCCACCTGGCCGAAGTTTTGCTTTCAGACAGTGCGGTAAAAGTGCATGGAACAATTTATCCCCAAACCTGCATGGATTTTATTGCACATATTGAAAGCCGGCTGGTTCTTCATGAATGTGATCTTCAGGATCCCGAAGCCGTGGACAGAATGATTAAAGAAATCCGTCCGGATCATATCTATCATCTTGCAGCCAAAACCAGCGTGGCAAATTCATGGGAAAATCCCGATCAGACCATCTCCAATAATATTACCTGCCAGCTCAATCTGTTCGAGGCGGTTCGAAAAAATGATATCCAGGCCCGTATCCTGGTGACTGGAAGTTCCGAGGCATACGGGCTTGTCTCGGAAAAAGATCTGCCCGTTGACGAAGATACAGGATTCAGGCCCTTGAGCCCCTACGGTGTAAGCAAAGTGGCCCAGGATGCTCTGGCATACCAGTATTATAAAAGTTATGGTATGGATATAGTCCGGGTCCGTGTATTCAACCTGACCGGTCCTAGGCAGATCGAAACCTTTGCATTGTCCAGCTTTGCAAAACAGCTGGCTATGATAGCGGCAGGGGAAAAAGAGCCTGTCCTGATGGTCGGCAATCTACAGGCCAGGCGGGATTTCAGTGATTTCAGGGATGCGGCCAGGGCTTATTGCATGGCACTTGAAAAAGGGGGCGCTGGCCAGGTCTATAATATCGGGTCGGGCATTTCACAGCGTCTCGATGATTCTCTTGCGGCCCTTGTTGAAATTGCCGGAGTCAAGGTGGATATCAGGCAGAATCCTGACCGGATGAGACCCTCGGATATCCCTCACATGGTATGTGACAACACGCGTTTTGTATCCCTGACCGGCTGGAAGCCGCAGATAAAGTTCTCCCGGTCCCTGGAGGATCTTTTCAATTACTGGAAAATGGAGATTGGCAGGAAACAATGACCAGTCAAAACATCCATATCAACCAAAAAGCGGTAGGTGAAAACCAGCCGACCTATATCATTGCCGAAATCGGGATCAATCATAACGGCAGTGTCCGGACAGCCCATGACCTGATAGATGCGGCAAAGGATGCCGGTGCAGATGCAATCAAACTTCAAAAACGTCATCTGCCAAGCCTTTATCCTCAAGATATACTGGATAATTCTGAAAAATACGAACAGCATTTCCAATACATGATTCCGCTTTTAAAGCAGGTAGAGCTGACTGAACAAGACTACATGGAGCTCAAGGAGCATGCCCTTGAAAAAGGGATTGATTTCATCTGTACACCCTTTGACAGGAAAAGCGCTGATTTTCTGGAGGAATTGGAGATTCACGCCTATAAAATAGCATCTGCCGACTTGAACAACATGGATCTTTTAGAGCATGTCGTGTCCAAAAAATGCCCCATGATCGTTTCTACGGGCATGTCCTACCGGGATGAAATCACCAGGACCATTGAATATTTAAAAAGCCATGAGGCTGCTTTTGCTGTACTTCACTGCAGGAGTGCCTACCCGGTCTGGCCCAGGGAAGTTAATTTGAAAATGATAAACTGGCTCAAGCAATACGAGGTTCCGGTCGGTTACTCGGGTCATGATATAGGTATAACCATTCCGTTGATTGCAGCTTCCATGGGGGCAAGTATTGTCGAAAAGCATATCACCATTGATCGCAGAATGGATGGTCCGGATCACAAGATCAGTCTGGAGCCTTTTGAGTTCAAGCGGATGGTGCGTGACATCCGTATTGCCGATCTGGCCATGGCCAAGGAGGACCGCTTCCTTCTCAGAGGAGAAGTGCTTAACCGGGAAGTTTTCGGCAAAAGTCTTACCGCCGGGGAAAAAATCGGTAAAGGCACCCGGATCACAAGAGAAATGATTTGCGTAAAAGGCCCTGGAAAGGGCCTGTCACCAGCGTATCTAAATGATTTGACAGGCAGAACCGCACAGCGTGACATGGAGCCCGGACAGATGTTCCTCGAGGAGGACCTGTTTGAAAAAAGCAGAGGCCGTACCTCTTCGCAAATGCCGATTGCTTTTAAAAGCCAGTGGGGGCTTATTTCAAGGTTTTCTGATTTTCATGAAATGGTGGCATATGATCCGGATGTGATCGAGATCCACCTGGCTGAAAACGACATAAAGTCCAGCTTCTCACTTGAGAGGAATTATCGCCAGTCACTTGTGGTCCATGTGGCTGAATATATGGACGGCATGCTGATGGACCTTTGTAGTGCCTCTGAAAAAATTAGGAAAGCCTCTGTTTCTCTCGTCAACCAGACAGCAGCCCTGGCAGACAGCCTGTCTGGGTATTTTGCCGGCACCCCAAAGCTTATTGTTCACCCAGGAGCCATGAGCCTGAACACCAAGCTGGACAAAGCTCGCTTGAAAAGTACTTTGCTGGCTTCGCTCGATGAAATTGACACAGGTCATACTAAATTGCTGCTGGAGAACCTGCCGCCTTATCCCTGGTATTTTGGCGGAGCCTGGAAAGGCAATTTTTTCATGGATCCAGATGAGATTGCGGATTTCTGTGAACAGACAGGAATTGATATTGTTCTGGATACATCCCATGCCGCCCTTTACTGCAACGCAAAGGAAACAGACCTGTGCCGGTTTGTTGAAAAAGTCCGGCCCTATATCCGCCATATTCATATGGGAGACGCTTACGGCCTGGATGGAGAAGGCATACAGATCCATGAAGGCGATATCGATTTTGACGGTCTGATGACAGCACTGGCAGGATATAACGAATCCTGGGTTCCTGAAATATGGCAGGGGCACCTGAACAATGCACATGGATTTATGGTCGCTCTTGAAAGGCTTGGCAGGTACGATTTATAGTTGAATTGACCACTGACCGTTCACCGGTTGAATGGTTATAATGGCCATACAAAAAAGCAAAAAAAAGAATCGGCAGCACCTTGAGCGGTGTAACCGAAAGAGCGGAGCTATGCAAATCTTGATGATAGCGGACAATGAAAGGGAATAGCGAATTATTATGAATGAAGCGGAACTCCTGGACATCATTGCAGGTGGCGTATGTCGTCCGGTTGGCAGCGATGCACAGCCAGAGTCACAGCCAGAGTCACAGCCAGAGTCACAGCCAGAGTCACTGGAGGATGCCGTATTACGCATCCTGAAAGACAAACCAGCCAGCAAGGCCGATATTTCCAGAAAGCTCGGGCAGAAGCAGATTTCCGGGCAGTTGAATAAAATCGTGCGTAAGCTGCTTGATGCAGGGGTGATCGAATACACCATTCCAGAGAGTCCACGAAGTCGTCTGCAAAAATATCGTATTCGAAAGGACACTTGATCAGGCCTTTTCGGTGCTGGGTAAGCAGCAGTTCCCGGCAGGCCATGAGCCATTTGAATAATAGTCATGGTTTTTTAAAGGCCATATCAATTATATCTTAATATCTGCACTGAAAACATTATGAATATTCTCATGATTACAGACAATGATCCGGCTGGTATGGGAATCGCTTTTACCAATGCCATTAACCGGTATACTTCGCATCGATGCCGATTGATCACAGTTCAGGAGCGTTATGGCATCGATTTTGAGAAAGATATTCATCTGCCGGATATTGAAGATGATGATTTCGGTGAGGTTGAATATTTGTTGAAACATGCGGATATATTCCATTTTCATATGCTGCGGGATGAAAATTC